>DKYP01000160.1 GCA_002499945.1 Lachnoclostridium sp. UBA7097 | reverse complement strand
GCTGCCCCTGCCATACCCATTTTAAATCCAAATACAAATATTGCATCAAGTATTGTATTAATAACTGCCCCTGCCATATTACACACCATAGTCATTGCAGGGCTTCCGTCTGCCCTTATAAGATGGCCGCCGCCCGTTGTAAATATAAGAAACGGAAATCCTATAGATGTAATTCTTGTATATGTCACTGCATAATCCATTACATCAGAAGGAGAACCAAAAAATTCCATTAATTGTGCCATAAATATTTGTGTAAATATACATAGAAGTGTTCCAAGCACAAAAAGCATGGTTGCTGCATTTCCAATATAATATGCAGCAGTTTTATTATCCCCTGCCCCCATTGAAAGGTTAAAAGATGATGCCCCTCCTATGCCAAAAAGCAGTGCTATGGCAATACATGTAATCGACAATGGAAATGCTATATTAGTAGCAGCATTTCCAAGATTCCCGACACTTCTCCCTATAAAGAACTGGTCAACAATATTATAAAGTGCACTTACAAGCATTGCAATAATGCTTGGTACTGCAAATTTAATTAAAAGCCTGCCTACAGGCAGCACACCCAATGGGTTATCCCTATTATTTTCTATATTCTTTTGTTCCAATACAATACACTCCTCTTCAGTTATATTTTAACTAAATTATACAGATTTGCCACATAAATTTCAAATGGCAAATTACCAGTCCACTAATAATATTAGTATTGACAATATGACTCTAATATGGTAGAGTATAATTACTCTAATGCATTAGACCAGAACAAAAGGGGGAAGCATAATGGAAACACCTAAAATCTTTGAAAGTGAATACAGGTTCTGCCTGCTTTTATGGGAAAATGAACCCATAAAGAGCCGGGAACTTGTGAAGCTTTGTGGTGAAAAGCTTGGATGGAAAAGTACAACGGTTTATACTGTAATAAAAAGGCTGTCAGAACGTGGAGTGTTAAAGAACGAAAATACTATTGTTTCTTCGCTTGTTTCAAAAGAAGAAATACAAGAAGCAGAAATAGGTGATATGGTAGAAAAGACTTTTGAAGGTTCACTCCCTGCATTTATTACTGCTTTCGGAAGGCATGAAAAACTGTCCGAAAAAGAAATAGAGGATATAAGGAAAATTATTGAGAAGGATTAAATAATCCAGGATATTTACAGGAGGAAAGTTATGCAGGATATTTTTGTAAAGATATTATCAATGGGTATAAATGCAAGCTGGATTATCCTGGCTGTAATGCTTTTCAGGTTAATTTTCCGGAAAGCCCCAAAGTGGATTATATGCTTTTTATGGATTATAGCCGGGCTTAAGCTTATATGCCCTTTAAATATTGAAAGCCCCATAAGCCTGGTTCCTGCACAGACCACAATTTTATCTGTTAATACAGGAAACATTACTATGGAAAATGGAAATGATTTTGTACAAGCAAATAATAAACTGCCAGAAGAAGGCATAAAATCCAAAAGTAATGATAAACAGCCAGATTCTGTAAATAAAGCATACAATGGCAAGCATAGCCATATAAAACCAGAAACCAATATTACCAGTATTTTTACAATTATATGGATTACCGGCATAATAATTATGCTGTCTTATCTGGTTATAAGCAATATAAATATACGGGGAAGGGTATGTACTGCAACACATTTATCAGGGAATATATGGCAAAGTGAATTTGTAAACTCCCCATTTATACTAGGGCTTGCAAGACCAAGGATTTATATTCCATACCATATAGATAATAAACAGCTTGGTTATATCCTTGCCCATGAACATGCCCATCTGGCAAGAAAAGACCATATATTAAAAACCATAGCTTTTCTGGTATTGTCTGTATACTGGTTCCATCCTCTGGTCTGGGTTTCTTATATCCTTTTATGCAGGGATATTGAATTTGCCTGTGATGAAAAAGCTGTCCTGCTTATGGGTACACAAGAGAAAAAGGAGTATTTGCTTACTCTTTTAAATTGTAGCACAGGAAGAAATAACTTTAATGTATCCCCATTGTCTTTTGGGGAAACAAGAATAAAAGAAAGGGTGGTACGTGTGAAAAAATTTAAAAAACCATCATTTATATTGACATCCATTGTATTTTTAGCAGGCATTATTATATCTGCATGTTTTCTGGCAAACCCTGAAGAACCAAAGGCAGAAGGGAATGTGGCAGACACTAAGATAACCCAGGGACAGGTGGAAGAAAAAATAGAATTGGCCAGTTCTTATATAGCAAGAAAAGATGCATCCATGAAAGATGTTTTAAATGCATCACTTCCAGCTTTAAGTTTTGATACCAGAAGTAAAACTTTCTCATTTACTTATGATATACTTTCTTCCTATATGCCATATGGTTATTATAAAGAAGAGGATAATAAAATTTTACTTACTACAGATGACGGGCAGTTCCATTATACTTTTGAAAAAGGAAGCGGGAATACATTATCTTTTGTTGCAGATGCTTCTTCACCCGTTACACTGACAGACACACGTTTTGGAATGGAAATAAAAAATGGCACAGTATTTGAACCAGCAGCACAGAATATGCCAGATGTTTATTCCGCAGCCGTGGAAGCAAAGCCGGCTTTAGTGGATTTAAATGAAAATTCAGGTGCTGATGGTGTAAGGTTGTATTATGTAGATACAGAAAAAATAATTTTTGGGGGCTATTTTGGATTATTTGTACATGACAAAGCATCCGGACAGATTTTACAGTCTTTAGACCTTGAATATATTGGCTGTAACTATACCCAGGGCGATAATTACTGTTCAATAGCCGCTTCAAAAGACGGGACTAAAGTTTACCTGGAACCAATGCGCCAAAATAAGCTTTATATATTTGACACTTTATCTGGCACACTGGAAATAAGGGATTACAAGAAAAAGAATGGTATCTGGAAAGACCGTTCACTGGATTTATTCAATGCAGATACTACAAAATATACCAGTTACATTGACGGGAAGGAAAAAAATACCTGCCAGATATATGAAAGCAATGGTATTATAGGTGACTGCCAGTATTTTGAGTATAGCGGAAAAGAACCAGAAAATAAAAAAGACATTATTTACCATCCGCTGTTTCCTAAAGAAAACCAATAAAATCTAAAACCATCTGGGAATTATTAACTTCTGGCGGTGCAGGTGTAATGCACCGCCACTTCTATGGTTTTTATATAACTTTACCAGATATATGCTTATAAAGTTTTCATAATTTCTAATGCTTCTTTATCTGCACTTTGCGCTATTTTAATTAATTCACAGGTTTTCTTTCTTATTTCCTTATCTGCCAGCTTTTTTAACATTCCGTCCATTCCTGCTTCACCAATATTATACAAAGCCTGCATTTCTAAAATTGTATTACTGCATTTCCTGAATAATCCTGAAACCTTTTTATAATTATTCTTCCCGCTATCATTTGTCCCTGCCAGTTCTTCAAAGTACAAAGCTGCATTATTCCTTCCATCAGCAAGACAGTTCATGGCATCACTCTGGCACAGCATTTTCTCAAATAAAAGTGTATAATTGCCATTTACAGAAAAGTTACTTTCATCTTCCAGTGCCTCACGCCATGCGTCATATGCTTCTATTCCCTTGGCATAACCACAGTCCATTCTTCCAGATAATGCTTTTATGGCATTTGCAATAATATCTTCTTGTGTAAACTTTTCCCCGTCAACTGCACCTATACACATAACAGCCTGCGTATCTGTATTTTCCCACCAGTTATCACATATAAAATAACCACTTTCATCAATTTTAATACCAGAAGCAAATTCCTGGTCATTCTGGAAGAAATTCCAGCCAAGAAGTTCATTGCCTCCCTTGCGGTATCCTGTAATTATACATGCTTCCGGCGGTCCTATAATCCCTAAAGCAATACAGGGATAGCCTTCATCTATATGTTTCCTGGTAAAAGAAATAAACTCTTCTTTTGTTGTATCCTTTTCCCTTCCAAGAAAAGAAAATTCCCTTCCTAAAGCCTTTGCACCAATACCATAAACTTTATTACTTTCTTCAAAAGTATGGTAAATATCAACATTGCTTAAATCCCAGTTCTTTGTATTCCATACAAGCCTGAAAGCTGCCCCGCATGATGCCATTGTAAAATAATATTTTAAACTGTCGCCAAGATACTCTGAACACGCTTTAAGGCATATTGGGTATGGCGTACCTCCTCCATATGCACCATAAAATATTTTAGGCACACCATATAAAATAGTGCTGTCATTTTCCTTCTGGAAATCTTCTGCCATATGAATATCACTCCTCTGCTCTTTTCTTTCCAGAATCCCAATACTGTATACACCCGGAAATATTTTTTCCTTTCCTGCAATTAATTTTTCCCTGCGGAATTTACTTGGCGTAATGCCTGCAATTTTATAAAATGCCCTTGTATATGTTTCTGGATTATTAAATCCATATTTATATGCAATTTCAAGAATTGTTTTATCTGAATTAACTAAATCCAGCGCAGAACATTTTATACGCCTTGTCCTTATATATTCTGCAAGAGGGCAGCCCATGTCATTGCGGAATATTTCACGTATATATGACATAGAAAATCCAATATTTTTCTCTAACCTTGCATAATCAAACTTCCCATTCATTATATTGGCTTCTATATAACATACAACCGACATAGTATATACTGGATAACCCATAAGGAACTCCTTCTGATTCTGGTTTTAACTTATATTTGCAACGTTGCATTATAATTATAAGAAATGAATTAATGGCTGTCTTGACTTTTTTAAGGAATTTGTAAATACGAAAACGATGTTTCCTAAATGTCCAGAAGTTTTATAAGGGCATTATTTTCTTCCTCTGTCCTTATGGCAATCCTGTAAAATCCATCCATAAGCCCCTTAAAGTTACTGCAATCCCGTATTAATACCTGCTTTACAAGGAGTTTTTTATAAAGGTTAATACTGCTTTTGACAAGTAAAAAATTAGCATCTGATGGAAATACTTTTATTCCCCTGGATTCAAGAAATCCTGCCATTTTAATTCTTTCACTGGCAATTAGTTTTCTTGTCTTTATAATATAATCTTTATCTTTTAGCGCATAAATGCCTGCAATCTGTGCCGGGACAGATACACTCCATTCCGGCTGCATCCGCTGCATCTTTGCAAGCAGCACTTTATTGCCACATGCACACCAGCCAAGCCGGAGGCCTGCCATTGCGTATAGTTTTGTAAAGGCATTAACTATTATAAGGTAATTGCTTTGTATTTCACTTTTCATGCTTAATTCTTCATAATCTGGCATAAATCCCAGAAAACACTCATCTGCTACAAGATAAATATTATTGCTTTCACAATATGACAGCACTTCAAGAAATACTTTTTTGATAATAATCCTTCCTGAAGGGTTGCACGGGCTGCAAAGAAAGATAATATCACAGTCTGTGGGGATTTTGTCCAGTATATCCATGCCTGTTACAAAATCCTTCTTTTCTTCAAGATAATAATATTCCACTTTAGCTCCTGCTGCCCTTAAAGCATATTCATATCCAGAAAATGCCGGGGCTGTTACCATTGCTTTATGCGGCTTTATGGCGTCTGCAATAATGCGGAATATTTCAGAAGCCCCGTTTCCGCACAATATATTTTCTTTATCAATATTTTCTTTTAATGAAATTTCTTCCCGGAGCCTTCCACACTGTATATCCGGATATTTTTCAAACATATCCATGTTCTCTGCTAATTTCTGTTTAACAAGCGGCGGCATCCCCAGGGGATTTGTATTTACTGAAAAATCATATATAACTTTATTATTGTAAATATCACCACCGTGCCTGCAAATTATATTATCCTTATTAATATCCTGCATTTTTTCTCCTTATACCCCCTGGCGTCCCCTTCTGGCACTGGTTACATTAACCTTTCCTCATACAGTTCTTTGTCTGTTTCTTTAAAAACATTAAAAATAATCCTGTCGAATGTATCCGGATATTGCTCCAGGAAACCTGTAACCGTCCTGACAGCTATATCCGCAGCTTCTTTGTTTGGAAAATGGAACTCACCTGTAGAAATACAGCAAAAGGCTACACTCCTGATTTTATGTTCTGCTGCACAATCCAGTACACTATAATAGCAGTTCTGTAAATCTTTGCACAAGGCTTCTGATAATCCATGCATTACAATTGGCCCAACCGTATGGATAACGTACTCTGCCGGGAGGTTGTATCCCTTTGTAATAACCGCCCTGCCTACAGGTTCTTCATAATCCTTTCCATAATCTGCCCTTTTTTTATCCATAATATGGCTGCACTCTTCCCGGAGCTGCATACCTGCTGCACTGTGGATTGCATTATCAATACATCTGTGGCATGGAACAAAACACCCTAACATCTGTGAGTTTGCTGCATTTACAATTGCGCCGGTTTTTAACCTTGTAATATCCCCTTGCCATATAGACAATTTATCCGCCCAGATATTTGTACTTGCATACTGTTCCTTTATGCTTGGAATACTGTCCAGCGTTACAATTCCTTTTTCCTTTGCTTCATTTTCCAAAAATTCATCCTGTATGGTTAAAATATCTTCTGGTATTTCCCCTGGCACACGTATATTCATAAGTGAACGTAATATCCTGCGTTTCCCGCCATAATCACCAGATACTGGAATATTGCCATACCTTACAGATTCCTCTTTTAATTTTCCGATAAGATAATCTAACCTGTATTCCTGGTTATTTGTACCTGTCATTACTAATCCTTTCATAATAATCCCCCATTCCGCCGCTGACGCTGGCACACAAATAATATAGCGGATAAATCCGCTTTGTGAAATTGTAATGATTGTTGGACAGTGTACTTTACTGTCCTATAATCATCTTTCACATTATTATAATGCAATAAAGGGCTGTACACAACCTTTTGGTGATACAGCCCTTTATTATTTATAATTATAATTTTAAAAGGAGAATCATTAATCAAAGTCTGTTATACGTTCAGACATCTTACGGTAACGCATACGTACTATTTCATTTTTGGCAAGTACATCTTTTTCATCACCTGTGTACTGGCAGCGTATGCAGTAATATTCTTTCTTGTCCTTATCATAAAACATATCAATATCCAGGTCACGCATAAAGCAGGACGGACACCTGAAATTTAATTTGCCTTTTCCAGATTGAGCCATGTAGCAAATACCTCCTTATCACTGATTTTCTTCTGGTAGCCAATTGTAAACATTGGTGAGAAAGCATAACCTTCCCTTATATAGCCTTCTGCATCTTTGGCATCTGTGCTTAATGATACCTTTGTTTCAATGGCAGGGATTACGGCAGCAGCACTTTCTGCCCCTGCCAGGGACTCTTCACGGCACTTGTATTCATATTCCAGTGATTTTGTTTCACTGCCTTTAACCAGTGAAAGAGTAATTCCTGTCATATCTTCCGGATATTCTGTTGTGCCATAACATGCAACCATATATTCATTAATTGTTACATCTGCGTCCGGGTTGCTCATTTCAAGTATATTTCTTTCAATCTTAATATTAGAAGCACCCTCTTCAAAGTAAATCTTTGTCTGGAGTTTTACTGTTAAATCATAAAATTCAATATCTACAGGGTCAAGCACCAGTATTCTTGTTTTGCCTTCCTGTTCAAACTTTGCATGTGTACGGCAGAGGCATAAATCAACTTCTTCACCATTATAGCATACTTTGGCACTGCGCACTGTACCTTCGCCGGCATAATGTGTGAAATAGCCTGCACGGTATTTTTCCTGTATAAGGAAAGGATAAGAAGCATCCTGTACATGCTTTGTGCCAATACCAACTTCCCATCTTAACTTGGAAGCATATGGCCTTAAATCAACTATTGCACCACCCTGGTCCATATTTACACATGCCCTCATATAAGGGTCTGCGTACCAGAAAAGTTGCTTGTCTGAACCATATAAGATATCTTTCCAGAGGGCACATTCAGGCTCTGTATATGACTTATTAGCCCTGTAATAATCAGCAAATTCAGCCATCGTCATGTCAACAAGCTGGCCTTCTTCCTTTAACTTGCCATAGTAAGCCATGCCATCTTCATATGATTTGGCAAGAAGTTCATATGGTGCTTCCCAGCGTCCCATCTTGTTTAACCAGCCTGGCCCTACAAACATCATATTGTAAGCATAACCATTATTGTATTTAGCTAAATGGCGGTACTGGTCAATAAGGTTGTAAAGGTACGGATATTCCCATGTCTTGCTGTCATAAATCATGCCACGCAGTACGTTCTGCGGATGTGTGCCAAAGTTTGACCCGTTGCCGTCATAACATGCTATAAGGTCACGTGACAGATGTGGTATTGCTACAATTCCGCTGTCCTCTTCCTCATTTGCTGCTGGCGCATGTGTATTCTGCTTTGAAGGAATCCATGGGTTCCAAGGACCTCCGTCAAAAAGTGTATACCATGAGTTATTGCAGGTATGGTATGCCTTAGGGCCTTCCTCCCAGCATGTGGCAATCGCACACTTAACCATTGGGTATTTTTCTTTAATATAGTTAGTAAGGTCTGCATCCATATAATAAGAACCTGTTGATTCTGGATAAAATCCAAAACGGTCATAAAACTTCCCGAATACATCATCTACAATGTTCTTTTTATCTTCCATAGAGAACATCCAGATACAGAAATCTTTTGTCTTATATTTCTCCCTGAACTCTTTACATGGAAGCCCAAGTAAAGAAAGCGCAATTTCATCACCATATTTCTCATGGTGCTCTTTAGCTATCTCTACAGCTTCATCATTAAACAGGCTTGCATAAGTCATCTGTATTGTTACTTTAAGATTGTTCTTATGTGCTGTGTCCTGCTGGAATTTAAATATATCCAGTGACTCTGTAAGAAGTGCCTTTCTTCCAATATCTTCTGCTTTGCCCTGTCCAGTAACCTTTTCTGCATACTCTGGAACCATTTCAGGGCGGTGGATAATATTAACAATAAATTTATTCTCCATTCTCGCATACTCCTTTTAAATTTTATATAATTGTACGTTTCGCTTTGCGCAATCGGTTGTTCTATTTATTAGTATAATAAATATCAGCCCCATTGTCAACGTACTTTTTTACTTTTTCTGGCAAAAACAGTTACTATTATTATAACCATATAGATGTAAATTTATTTCACAGTAACCTTTACTGTTTTACCATAAGCACCATCTATTTTCTTATTTCCATTTTTAACATAGGCACATACCCTTACATAGTATGTTGTTTTGCTCTTTAAACCTTTGACTGAACCAGAAGTGCCGGTTGTTGTTACTTCTTTTGCATTTTTAAAGCTTTTTGCTGTTGAATACTGTACTTTGTAACCATCAGCTTTTGCTGTTTTCTTCCAGCTGGCAGTTATTTGCTTATTTGCAGGTTTTACTTTTATTCCACTTACCTTCTTTGGTTTAACTGTAATTGTAATTTTTTTGGAAGCTGCCTTGTAATTTTCTGTTGCTGCTGCCTTAACAGTAATTACAGCTACACCAGCGCCTTTAATTGTTATTGTGCCATCTTTGCCTGCTTCTGCTACTTTTTTGTTGCTGCTTGTGTATGACAGTGCCCCTTCAGCTTTAGCATTTAACTTGAATGGTTTACTGCCATATACTTTTGTATAACTTTTCTTTCCTGTGATGGACTGTGAAACTGGTTCTGTAACCTGGCTATTGCTTTCCTCTTTGTCCAGGTAAAGTGAAGCATCATCAACTGTTCCCCATGCACCTGAATTTAAAACTGCGTCTACAGATAAAGTAATTGTATTCTTTCCATTTTTAACCATATCCTGTGATACGTAGATATCATTTACTTTTACCTGCTTCCAGCCAAGCCAGCCTGCAAGCATTGTACTTTCTGATGCATATTCTTTTCCATCTCCTGTAACTGCTACAAGTTTAAGGCTCTCACCTTCCCTTGTACCTGCACTGGAAAGCCCCTGCATATAAATATATGCTGTATAGTAGCCTGCTTTTGTTACTGTAGTTGTTGAAGATGCCGTAAATTTAAAATCTGCATCACTGTAGAAGTGCAGGCACATTTCACCTGTCCTTTTGTCTTCACCTGATTTAACGGCACCGCCTTCACCTGTTACTGTCCATGCAGATTCTTTATTTTCAAATCCAGGGTCTGCAAGCAAGTTAATTCCATTTACATTAACTGTAACAGCTACTTTATAAGAAGCATCATCTGCAAGCGTGCCATTAATTGTATATGAACCAATACCTGCTGTTGTGGCAGCTGCATCGTTTACTTTTGCCACATCTTCTTTATTCCAGTTTACATCTTTTTCTTCTTCTGTGGAATCGTTATATGTTACTTTTATTTTTGGCAGGACTGCATCAACTGTCTGCCCTGTTTCAATGCTTATTTCTTCAGAAGCATATCCGTCTGGTTTAACTTCAGAAGCTTTGGCACCATACTTTAAACAGTCAGGGTTGTATACATCAAATACCGGGAGCGGGCTGCCATTGAAATCAAATACACTCTGGTTAGTCATTCCGCTTCCACCCCACCAGAGGCCTGCATCATCAGGGTCATATCCTGCCGCATAACTGCTTGCCCAGCCAGAACCACATTCTACATCAAGTTCCCTGTTTTCTGCTTCAATTTTCTCTGCATCTGCTTTTAAATTTCCATTTTCATCATATACGCTCATTGCAGATATCCACGCCGGCTCCCAGTAGAAAAAGCCAAGTGCTGCTTTTTTCCCGTTAGATAATGTAACATCAATATTATTAACTGCATTGATAACATCCCTTACTTCATTGGCTTGTCCCTGTAAAGTTACGTTATAATTAACATAATCCCCTGTCCTGAAATCAGAGTTATTGGCACTGTGCCCAAGTTTATAAGTATTTGCCCATGAAGTTTCTGCTACCATTACATGCTTGTCATATGTCTTTGCAACATCTGTTAATACATTAGTTAAGTTTTCCATTGTACCATGTGAATTAGGGTAATATGAAGAAGCAAGCACATCATAGCTTACACCTTCTTTTACACCATCACCATCACTGTCATAATCCGCAAGCTTTGAGGCATAATCCATTAACAGCCCCTCTTTTTCAGGATTGGTAAAATGTATTGCTGCAAGGATATCTTTGCCAGCTGCATGTACTGCGTCACAGCCTGCATCAAAAATCTTATTCATATCACTCCATTCACTTACACCACATACAGCCCCGTTTGTTTCATTTCCAACCTGTACCATAGCCACATCTACACCATTATCTTTAATTAATTTGGACAGGCAGTCTGTAATATATTCTGAAACTGCTGCCGCTTTCTGGTCTGGTGTATAAGACGCCCATGCTTTTGGTGCCTGCTGCTTTCCAGGGTCTGCCCAGAAGTCAGAGAGATGGAAGTCAATTAAAACTTTCATTCCTGCTTTTGTTACATATTTTCCCATTTCTATAGCTGTATTAATATCATTATTGCCGCCGCCATAGCTTTTTCCATTAGTGTCATATGGATTATTCCATACACGTATACGTATATAGTTTACACCAGATTCTGCAAGCAGGTTAAAGAACCCCTGTTCATCAAGGACTTTGCCGTTCCAGTCCTTAAAACCAACTTTTGCAATTTCTGCATCACTTGCACCTGCTGCTTTCATATTCTCCTTTACCTTTTCAAATGCTTTCATAATGCTAAGGTAAGAAGAAACATCCATTCCACGTATAGAGTTTTCATCATAATTGCTAATCTTCTTTATAAAAAGTTCTGAAGAAAGAACCAGTCCGTCTACTGCTGCTGATAAAGCCTTATAGGCAGAAGTTATCTGTGTGGCATCATTACTTGATGCTGTAACCAGGCTGTTTGCTGCAGCAAGGGCATCTGCCAGTGCTTTTTCACTGTCTGTTGTAAAGCCTATACTGGTATAGTCTGCTGGTACTGTTGCCACAAGCTCTTTTAATTCTTCTAAAGAAAAAGTTTGTTCTGCACCAGCCACCTCAAGTTTTATATCATCAATCCAGCCCCAGCCGCCTGCGCCGCACTCTACATATACGCCAGCTTCAATATTTGCCATATCCTTATCAAGGGTAAATGTCCCACTGCTTTCTTTCCAGACACCCCATCCGGAGTTTTCCTGGAATACATCACCCTTTTTGCCATCCAGGAGGACATAAACCTTTTCACCATCACCGCCTTGTGACTGTGCTGTTAATTTATAAGTACCCGCTGGCAGGTTTTCTATTGTCTGTACACATTTAAAACTGGTATCTGTTTCATTCCAGAAATTTAATGCACTGCCTCCTTCAATAACAGTTCCAACACTTGATTCATCTGCTGTCTTGGCTTCAAAAGTTCCTGGCTGTGGTTCAGCCTTCCAGCCTTCTGTACCATTCTCAAAACCGCCATTAGTAATTGAAGAAACACTTGCTGCATCTGCCCCCGGATACAATCCTGGTTGTGTTATAACCAGTGCTGTACCAAGAAGGCATGCCATTGTCTGTTTAATCACCTTTTTTTTCATAAGCTACCTCCATTTTATTATAAACTTCTAAGTTTTCATAGTATTTTGGGACAATCACCCTATAATACAAATTTTGCAATTAAGCCAAGTATTAGAAAATGTACCGGGTAAAAGGCATAATATGCATACTTAGGCAGCTTGTCTTTGCGTTCTTCATTGTAAAACCAGATACCATAAAATGCTAAAGGCCCTGTTATATATAAAAGGCTTATTATCATTCCAAGTATGGTTTTTAGCACATTTCTTGAATAAAAAATATAAAACACCGCAACAAGCAATACCATGCAAAGCCCATATGCTGCACGGAAAAGTGACACCCAGCATACAGCACAGAGTATTATTGTAAGCCTGGCAATAATATACATAATCCCTTTTCCATTTTTAAACATATCCAGAAAATATAAAAGAAGCAGGCATATACACATGGTAAAAAGTGCATTCTGGCTTGACCAGTCAATAAACTCCATGCTGTTTGCAAGGTCATACGGGATTTCAGACAGGACTGCAAATACCAGCATAGAAACCAGGTATTTACGGAAATCTGATGTATTCCTGAATCCTTCAACAAGCAAGTAGGCAAATAGTGGTACAGCAAGCCCGCCTATTAACTGGAGCACCGAGCCTGTGCCTGCTAAAACCATAAGATGTGAATCATCTGCCAGTGCCTGTGATAACTCTGCCTGTGTATAATTATCAAGATGTATTATTCCGTTTTCTATAATTGCAATCCCAACAGACTGTATAAACATAACAATACATGCAAATATTTTCAATCCGTCAGCACTGACACTTGGCAGCCTCCACATACCACGCCTTCTTATATTCTGCATATATAAACTACCCCCATAAATTGTATAATAAAAACCACAGCCTGAAAACAGCTCCTCCAGACCGTGGTTTTCTTGTTTTGTACAATCCAGTCTTTATTTATAAACCGTTTATCCCTTTACAGCCCCGCCTGTAATACCTTCAACATAGAATTTCTGCATAATCATAAACAATATTGATATAGGGATTGAAACAAGTACCCCTCCTGCACAGAACTGGGTAAAGTAATTATTAATAAGGCTCTTATCCAGCATCTTATACAGCCCGATAGCAACTGTATACTTTGAAGATACACCTGCATTAAGAATCATCTTGGCAAATACGAAATCCATCCATGGTGCAAGGAAACTGTTAATAACTGTATAAACTACAATAGGACGGCTCATAGGAATTACCATCTGCAAAAAGATACGTGCTTCGCTGCACCCGTCAATACGTGCGGCTTCACAAAGCGCCCTTGGCACTGTATCAAAGAAACCTTTTGCAATAAGGTATCCAAGGCCTGATGATGCAGAATACACCATTATAAGCCCTGCATAGCTGTTTGTAAGGTTAAATGTCCTTAATACAAAGTATACAGCAATCATTGACAGCATACCCGGGAAAAGGTTAAGTATAACCGCAATGTTCATAAGCGGTTTCCTCATAGGGAAACGCATAATTGATGTTGCATATGCAACCATCAGTACAAAAAACGTAGAAATAACACAATTCACACATGCAACAATAAATGTGTTCATAAACCATTGTGGAAACTGTGCCACTGTATCAGGATGGAACAGCTTCACATAGTTTACAATGCTCCATTTCTGGGGGAAAAACGTACTTGTATTTATTCCAGGATACTCACTAAAAGAGGTACAAACCAGCCATACAATAGGAACCAGCCATATAACTGCAAGCACCCCGATTAATACATTGTGCATTATAATCGTTGATGTACGCTTATCTTTCATTTTTTTAATTTTCATTATTGATATGTCCCCTCCTTATCTCCGCCAATCATATAGTTAAATGCAACTAAAGTGAACAATGCGCATATGACAAAGACAACAATACCAATTACAGATGCCATCTTATAGTTATAGTAATCCTGCGTTAAACGGAACAGCCATGTTACAAGCAAATCCACTTCCTGCGCCTGCGAATTGGCAAGTGCCTGGTTTGTAGTAGTATAAACATCCTGTGTAAGAAGGTAAATAACATTGAAGTTATTGATATTCTTTACAAAGTCTGTAACAAGTGCCGGCCCTGTTATAAATAACATATAAGGCATAGTAATTTTTGTAAATATCTGGAACGGCTTTGCACCATCCATTTTTGCACTCTCTAACTGGTCTTCCGGGATATTCATCAGTACACCTGTAGCAATTAACATCTGGTAAGGGACACCGACCCATATATTGATTATTATAATCATTACATGTGCCCAGCCCGGCGCTGACAAAAATGGTATATGGTTGCCAGATATTAATCCAATATCCCTTAAAAAGCCTGTAAAATGTATATTGGAACATATTGTATTTACAATGCCATTATCCGCAAAGAAGTTCCTTACAAGCAGAAGTGATACAAACTGTGGTACAGCAATAGTTATTACAAACATAAGACGCCAGAACTTTGGAAATCTTGTCTTGGCACTGTTTAAAAGCAATGACAGAAGTATTCCGCCGATATATGTTGTAATTGTTGAGAAAAATGCCCATACCAGCGTCCAGCCAAGTACACGTACAAATGAATAGCCAAATGTTGCAGTAAGCCCGCCACCGCCAAACAGTGTAATAAAGTTGCTAAAACCTACCCATGTAAAAAGTTCTGATGGCGGCATGTGCTGCTGGTCATAGTTAGTAAATGCAACAAATACAAGCAGAAGAATTGGTATAATTGTAAATACAACAATTCCAAGTACAGGAAGGGTGAGCAGTGTGATATGGAACTTTTCACCTATATACAATCTTAAATCTTCTTTAAATGTATTGATATGCTCACCATTTTCCTCCATAAGCTGGAGTTTGTATACATTCGCCATATTTTTCATCCATACAACTACAGCAACAAACCATACAACAAAACTAAACAGTGAAAATAACAAAATCATAAAAGAATGGTCATAGTCATTAAACTCATTCTTCATTGTGGCTACATTAAAAACCATTTCTGCTTTTACAGTACCAAGTGTGCCAAACTTTGGCACATACTGCGAAGCAAAGAAAATTGAAAACAGTATTACTGCTGCTTCCAGAACTGTCATAATAATGGCTTTTGCATATTGTTTATAACGTACATAGCCTGCTCCCCACCATAGCAATGACAATTTTACAAAAATGCCGCCTTTTGCAACTGCTGTCCCAAAACCGGAGAAAAAACCGCCTACAGCTTTGAAGAAGCCACCTACTGCTTCTGCAACAGCATTCTTTTTTTCACTTGCCATAAATTTCTCCTTTCTGACAGAATAAACCCAGCCTTTTGCCAGAAAGGCAGGCATACACACCTGCCCCTGGTTTCTGGCTGGCCTGTATATTTTAACTTAATGGCGCAGTTACACCGTCTACAAGGTTATCAAGTGCTTTCTGGATACCCTCATCATCCTTTGCCTTAAGTTTGCTCTTGGCAATCATTTCACCAAATGTCTTTGCTGTATCCCAGTATTTCTGGCCTACTGCCTGTACTACACCGATATCAGACTGTGATACTGCTGCTGAAATAGCTTTATCCTTCTGGATAGCATCTGATGCAAGTACATTTAAATTAGTAGGAGGCTGCTGTAAAAGGTCAAAGTGGAGCTGCTGTGATTCCTCATTAGAGATAAACTCTGCAAGAAGGACAGCCCAGCCTGTTTCTTTTGAATATTTATTTACAGCTTCAAACTTATATCCATAAGCAGGAGCCATCTGTATCTGCTTGTCACCAAGTGTATATGTCGGAAGCTTGGTTGCTGCATAAGAATCTCCCCATACCTTTTCAGCATTCGGGCTGTCCCATGCACCAGAAATTACTGCGCAGAGGTCGCCGGATGCGATTGTATTGGAAATCTGCCCGTCAGCTATAGGCATAAATGCGGAATTAGAAGTAATATCAAGCATTGATTTTACTACATCAACACCAGTTATGCCATCCGGGCTTGTGCCATTCCAGTCAATTGTTGTAGTACCATCTGCATTAAGCCCCGTTGTAAATCCTGCACCATAGAAGAATGAAGCATTGTACCAGCCTGAGTTCAGTGTCATCCCGACTTTCTTCTTCCCTTTGGCTGCTGCTGCAAGGATACCATCCCATGTCTTGGCATCTTCTTCTGAAATAACAGATGAGTCATAATATAAGAAATATGTGTTAGCCCCGCCTGTAGGGAAACCATACATCTTGCCATCAAGGGTTGCTGCTTCAATAGAGCCGGCGTCATTAGCACTCTTTACATCGTCGAGTTTCTTGTTTGCCCTTGCAAGGACTTCGCTTACATCATCAAGTGCAGCAAGTGCGCCTGCCCTTACAAGGTCTGCAAGCTGGTCGCTTGCGTATGAATAAACATCTGCTGCTGCTTCAATATCTGTTAATACTGTATCCTTTGCAGTTGATTCTGATTCAACACCTATCTCAATATTAAACTTCTGGTCAGAATAAGTGCTCTCAAACTTATCAACAATCTGTTTTAAATAATCCTGGTCTTCCTCTGCTCCCCAGAGCCTTAAATTTACAGTTTCTGAAGAACCGCCGCCGCTGTCTGCCTGGCTTCCTGCTCCTGATGATGGCTTATTACTGTCTCCTGAAGTGTCACCACACCCAGCCATTGTTACTGCCATTGTTGCACAGAGCAACATACTTAAGAGTTTTTTTCTCATTCCTTTTTCCTCCTTGATTAAATCATTTTAAAGCCATTACTGGTTGGTTATTTTGTACAATTTATAGTGGCTATTACCATTTTTCATGTGCATATTATACCATTATACTGCTAGTTACAGTTTGCATTTTCAACCACATATTTTGCATTTCCGGCTATATAATGTACAAAATGCCCATAATTACCATCCTTCTTCTGAATGTATTTCAAACTTCATTATCTGCTGTTCAAAATTCTCTGGTGTCTTTCTCCATTCATATGGTGAACGGCCTGTTACCTGTTTAAAGTTGCGGTTAAATGTAGACAGGGTAGAAAATCCGCACCTGAATGCAATATCTGATACCAAGGCATCTGTTTTCCTTAGCATCTCACATGCATTCTGTATACGTACAAGATTAATATACTCTAATGGTCCCATATTTATGCAGGAAGAAAAGAGCCTGCGGAAATGTGTTTCGCTTATATGGCAGTACCCCGCAAGTTTCTCTATACGTATTGGCTCCATATAATGCTCTTTTATGTAAGTTAGGGCATCTGAAACAAGGACATTGCTTTTAATTTCTGAATCATCCTGGCAGACGTCTGCTTCCCTGTTCCCATTATTCCTTGCAATGCCTGCAAGAAATGATATTAAAATCCCTTTTACCTCCTCTAAATAAAATTCCTCATTCCCTCTCATTATATCCAGCATATCACGGACTTTGCCTGCAAGCACAGGATAGTCAGCTGCTTCAAGAAAAAGCCCCCTTGAATTAACCCTGTACATAATTCTTTTAAACTTCTTTTCACTAATACCTGGCGGATACAATTCCTTCAGAATCCCCTCCACATCAACAAAAATATATTCCCACCGGCTGGCTGTGCCAGGGTCACTTGCAGTTGTATGCGGGCAGCTCTGTGGTATTACTGAAAACTGGTTTCCTGAAAAATGGTAATCTTCCTCCCCAATGGTTAATGTGCCACTTCCATTGTAACAATATCCGATTTCCATACAATTATGAAAGTGTAAATAATCTATCCCCTCACCATAAGTCCTTATCCACTCCCTGCCCAGAAGAGCCAAAACAGGAATTCCTGCTGGCATTTTATAATACCGGAACTCTATTTTAGACTTTCTTGCCTTTCCCATAGATTAACTTCCCCTTTCTTATATGATGCGCAATCGGTTGTCCATATATATAATTATACAGTTTTTTTCCTGTAAAGTCAATATTATTTATAAAAAAAGCTGGAACATTTATTAAAATTAAATGTTCCAGTTTCTATATGGTAATATTCCAGAAGTTATACCTTTTTCTGTTTTATGCTTATACACACCTGTATTTTTACTGTCCGTCCGTCTTTAGTATACTTTCAATGCAACATTCATGCAGTTTTGTTTTCCTGTTATAATTAATTCCAGCTAATAATACATTACCCTGGTAATCTTTAAGGGCTTCTGTATATTTTTTTTCTTTAATTTGCCCAATGGCACCCTTGGCAGATTTATTATATTTTAACTCTATTACCATAGCCGGCCTGCAAGAATTTCTTCTAGGTAAAAAGATTATATCTGCATAACCTTTTCCTGATGGCATTTCACGGATTAATGTATATTCATTTATTGCACTGTAAAAAGCCAGTGAAATCACACAACTAAGTGAATTTTCATCATTATATGATAAAATTGATGTATTTGCTGTATGGATTTCATCAATTCCTTTTGCCACAGCTGCCCCGTCCTTTCTCCATACAGCCTGTAATAATTTTTCAGATGCAGCAACTGCTCTTGCCACACTATCCCAGCCAGCGCCTTCTATAGCATTTTTAAATTCACTTCTTATCTCTTCATTAGGAATGTATACTTCTTTCTGCCTGCTGTCATAAGCCAGATATCCTAAATGGATTAATAAAGTCATTATATCATCTTTGCTTTTGAAGGAGGACATATCATTTTGGAATTTATCTGGATTAATTTTAATATGGCTTCCTGCCAGCATTTTAATAACTGCTTCCTTTAATCCGTCAAAATCCATACAAATATAATTTTTTAATGATTCATAAGTTTCTGTACGTGTCCAGTAACATGCTATCCTTTTACGCCTTATAGAATCTTTAACAGATTTGGGATTATATATATGCATGTTGTTTCCAAGAATATATCCATCATACCATTGCTTTGTCTTGTCAAAATCCATATTGTATTTTATACAAAGCTGTTTTACTTCTTCTTCTGTAAAACCTACATATTCTTCCAGGGGTTCTGGCATAACCATTGAAAATTCATCAAAATTATTTAATGCCGACTGTGTACCATATTTTTTAATTGGAAGAATCCCTGTGATATATGCAAGTTTTACAAATTTCTTTGAATTGGAATTTTTAAATAAACCACGCAGTAATTCTATATATCTTTCCTGTGCTTCTATATCAGATTTATCCTCGCGGAATATAGTATCCCATTCATCAATAATTATAATAAAAACTGCTCCTGTATCTTTATTAATTTTTGCAAGTGTATCTGGCAAATCTTTCTCATTGCCACTTACAGAACTATTAAACAATTCCTGTAGTTCACTGATTATTTCTGAATGGAATAAAGCAACTGACTGTAAAGCTGTAACCGGTTTTCCAGTAACTATATCCCTCCGGAAACGGAAATTATTCATATCTGCCTGTATTACATAATATTTATTTAAATGTGTTTTAAAATCAGGGCTTCCAGATATCTTCAGGTTTTTGAATAATTCTTCTGAAGAAGTACCTTTCCCATAATATGCAGCAAGCATATCTGCTGTAATAGTTTTGCCAAAACGCCTTGGCCTGCTGGAACAAATATAACGTTCTTCTGTATCCAGCACCGAATTTATATATTCTAAAATACCAGTTTTGTCTACATATATTTTAGAAGCCAGTATATTTTTAAAATTATTATTGCCTGGATTTACATAAATTCCCATATTGCCAGCTCCTTCTTACCACAGCATTTTTAAAATTATATATATTAATTGCAATTACGCCATATTGCGGCGCTTCCTTCCCTTGTTTTTCTGTCCCCTGGCTCCTTTCTGGCGTTTTCTTGCTTCTTTTGCCTTAAGTTCTTTGTATGTTTCTTCTGGAAGCCTGTAATAAAGGCCTGCCATATCAAAAAGTTTTTCTGCTTCCCTTTGTGTAAATTCGCCCTTTTTAAGCCTCCATCTCCAGTTCTGCCCTATAGTTGAAGGAAGGTTCATTCTGGCAGAATTATCTTTAAAAAGTATATCCTGCATCTGCAGCACTGCTGTATCTGCAACGCTTCCATAAGCAAGCTGTATTACTTTTATGGCAAGTTCTTCATTGTTTTTGCCACCAGTATAGGCTTTAAGGTAATTATAACCTTTGCCACGGAGTGTGCCAAGGTATCCTGACAGTGTTTCATTGTCATGTGTGCCAGTATACACAACACAATTTTTATCATAATTATGTGGCAGGTATTCATTAGAGCTGCTGCCGTCAAATGCAAATTCCAGCACTTTCATTCCAGGATATCCTGTTTCACTAAGGAGTTTCTTTGCCTCTGGCATTGCCACACCAAGGTCTTCAGCTATAATCTGTGCATCACCTATTGCCTCATCTATTGCATCAGTAAGCTTGCTTCCTGGCCCAAGCCTGTATTCACCCTCTGCTGGCACTCCGTCTACAGGTATTGCATAATATTTTGCCATTCCTATAAAGTGGTCAATCCTTATTACATCGTACATTCCTGCTGCGGACTTCATTCTTCTTTTCCACCATGTAAAACCGTCTTCTTCCATAACTTCCCAGTTATACAATGGATTGCCCCACTTCTGCCCGTAACTTGAAAATATATCAGGAGGGCATCCTGCTACATCTACAGGCATAAGGTTTTCATCAAGCTGGTACTGTCCAGGATTTGCCCATACATCTGAACTGTCAAGTGCCACATAAATAGGGATATCACCAATTATTTTTATCCCTTTGCTATTGACAAATTTCTTAAGTTTATTCCACTGGCTGTAAAATTTAAACTGTACATATTTCCAGAAACCAGTCTGTTCTTCTAAAAGCTCTGAATATTTCTTAATTGCAGATGGCTTTCTCATCTTAATATCTTCATCCCATAAAAGCCATTCTTTCTGCCCGAAATGTTCTTTACATGACATAAATAATGCATAATCTTCAATCCAGTCCTTATTTTGTGCTATAAACTGGCTGTATTCTTTGCTTTCACATTCTTTTGTCTTTAAAAATGCTTCTTTAAGCACTTTAAACCTGTTTTCATATATTTTACTATAATCAATATCGTCTTCTGAATATCCCCAGTCTATTGCTGCAAGGTCTTTTTTATCAAGAAGCCCTTCTTCTGCAAGCATGTCCAGGTCTATAAAATACGGGTTGCCTGCAAATGTAGAAAATGACTGGTACGGGCTGTCCCCATAGCTTGTAGGGCCTATAGGAAGTACCTGCCAGTACGTTTGCCCTGCCCTTTTTAACTTATCTGCAAATTCATAAGCTGCCCTGCCAAATGTGCCTATTCCATATGGTGAAGGCAGGCTGCTTATAGGAAGTAATATGCCTGCCCCTCTTTTTAATCTCCTGTCCATTAAAATCTCCTCTCCAAACATTAAATATAACGTCAGCTTTTTCCTGCTGCAATTATCCTTCTTGCAGCGGTAAGCTCTTTTTTAACTCCTGCAAAACCGCCATTATCCATTTCAAGGAATAACATTCCTGTTAATAATGGAACCAGGCAGAATATAACACCTCTCATTGCAAACTGTTTATAAATAAAATATGAAAATATAACGCCTGCATGGTATGACAGAAGAACACCACCAAAGAACTTTGTCTTTCTAAGATGTTCCTTGTCTTTATCACATCTGTACTCTACATATGATGTAGTAAACTGCCTTAAATTATTAGTTGAAAATATAGAAGAACTAACAAAACCACCAGCACCAGGAAATGAATTCCACTGCATTGATGTCATAAAAAATACAGGGTACAATGCAATAATTGTATTTACCCTTTTAGTAATGAAAAATAAAATTACTATCATAGACATTTCTACAAATATGCACAGCAGCTTCATATTAATATGTGTATACTTTGTAACTATTACCGGAACTGACAGCCCCGCCATATAAATTATTGCTGCTATAAGACGCAAGCACATTTCAGGAAAATTCTTCCCAGTTATACACAATGCAAGGTTTATAAGATTCGCTGTCTGGGCAGATGCGAGAAAATCCGCATGGTTTAATACTGCGTATGCTGCCATAAAACCTCCTGCCACACACATTGAATACTGTGTACAATATGCAATTTTATTATTCTGTTTCATTTTAAAAGCCACCTTTTAAATTTAAATATCCAGTTATCTTATTTAAAGATTTACAAAACAATCTGTTTCTTCTTTAAACTTTGCAGAAATTTCCTCATTAGTTTCCATCTCTTTATTCATATCACTTATATCGGCAACCATTGAGTCAACACTTACAACAGCACTTGCCACGCCATCTGCGCTTTCTTCAACCGCTTTTGTAATGCCATCTATGGAACCGGTTATTGAGTTAATTATTCCTGCAAGGTCAGATGAAAGCTTTTCAAAATTATTCATTGTATCATTGATATGTGTTGCATCTGCATTATATTGCTGCCCTATTGTTACAAATTTATCATAATCAGGAAGTATTGTGCCTTCGATAAATTCTGTTATCTTATTAGCTGAATTTATAAGCCCGTGTACAGATTCAATAACCATTTCATTAATTCCCTGGATATTATTGGCTGTGTCCTTGCTTGACTCTGCAAGCTGCCTGATTTCATCTGCAACAACAGCAAACCCCTTTCCTGCTTCACCTGCCCTTGCTGCTTCAATAGATGCATTAAGTGCAAGAAGGTTTGTCTGGCTTGATATGCTTAAAATGTCTGTTGTAAGCTGTGCCACATTTTCTACCTGCCTGCTATTTTCCATAGCCTCCTTTAATTCCTGCACAATTACAGAAACCATATTATTAGCTTCATTTTTATTGCTTTCAGCTGTTTTTTCAAGCCCTGTGGCACGTTCATTCATCTGTTTTGCATAATCTAATATCTCACTTGTTTCTCCTGACATATTATTTACTTTATCATTTGCAGTTGCAGTTTCTTCATCAACACTGCGCACTGTAGCTGCTACCTCTTCCATTGTGGCAGACAGTTCTTCCATTACCGCAGATATATCACATGCACTGGCATTTGCATTTTCTGCTTTCCTGGCAACATTGCTTACACTGTTATCAAGATTTTTGGAATTAGCTGTTATTACCTTCATTATATTTTCAAGTTTGCTTATAAACTCATTAATATTAACAGATACATTGCCTATCTCATTAGCAGATTTAACTGAAATCCTCTTTGATAAATCCCCTTTGCCAGCATTAATGCCTGCTACAATACTATCAAGTTCAGTATTCATCTTTTTCAAAGGTTTTATTACTGCCAGTAGTATAATAGTAATTACTATAATTATTACTACAATGATAAGAAGAAGCAGTATAATGTCTGCCATCTCTGACTGCCTGTATACTGAATTCAGTTCATTTTTAAGCCCCTCTGTTACATTATCATTGGCAAGTATAATATTGTCAATATCCTCTTGTAAAATGTCTGACCATCTTGCAAGGTTATATGTTGCAAAATTTACAGCTTCTGTGGAATTTTCCACTGCAAGCCCTGCAAGTTTATTTACATCTTCTATAAATGCAGAATAATCAAGTTCATATTTTCCAAATTTATCCTTTGTTTCATTATCTGTAAACATGCCGTCCAGCTGCTCCATAATGCTGCCAGTTTCATTAATTACATCTTCTGCTTCTGCCCATACCTGTTCAACCGCTGCCTCATTCCCTGCAATGCAGAGTTCATACATAATTCTCTGTATGCGCTCACATCTTATATTCATTTTATTAAGGATAGTAATATTTCCAATCTGTTCATCAGATATCTTATGGCTTACATTGTTAAGCCTGCCAAAGCCTGATAATGAAATACTAATTGAAAGCCAGCTTAAAAGCCCGGTAATAATAACTGGTATTATAATATAAAGAGCAACACTCCTGGTCCTGTTTTTTTTCATAAATATACCTCCCCAAGTTCTGCTTTCCGCAGCAATCTATTACTAATTATACCATAATTACCTTTTATCTACAACTTAGAACCTGTTTATTCCTTCTGTTTCATCATCGCTCTTATGTATCTCTTTTATCTGTGCATAATAGCCGCTTTTATCGTTTATAGCAATATAAACCCGTTCCCCTGCCTTATGTCCTAAAAGGGACCTGCCCATAGGTGATTCAATGCTAATCAGGTTATTAAGGACATCACATCTTACAGTTGTTACTATCTTATATTCCTCTTCACAATCCTCATCTTCAATATATAAAACAACAGTATCATTTAAACCTGCCTCGTCACTTAAAGACCTGTCCTCAATAACTTGTGCAGTTTTAACCATTTTCTCAAGATAACGTATCCTGCTTTCATTTTCATTCTTAAACTTTTTGGCTGCTTTATATTCAAAATTCTCGCTTAAATCGCCATGTGCCCTTGCTTCCTTAACATCCTCCAGTGCCTGTTTCCTTACTACAAGCTTCCTGTGCTCTATTTCCTGCTCCATCTTTTCAATGTCTTTTTTAGTTAATCTGTCATACATGGCTTATCCTTCACAATCCATACACATCCTGGTTTCTGTATATGGGCGCACATAAGTATCTGCTGCCTTTACATGTTCCGGATGTGTCTGGTATCCTTTCAATGCATTTTCACTTTCAAGCTCACTATAAAGCATAACATCAGCATTTGAAGAAGGAAGTGGCGAAATCTCAACTGATATCTTTAAAAGCCCTGGCACTTTCCCATAAAGCCCCTCAAGACCGCCCTTAATACCTTCAAGCACCTCACTTTTGGACTTTCCACCCAGTTCTTCTTTTAATTTCCATAAAATAATGTGTTTAACCATATTAACCCCCTTTTATAATTTATCCTGCCTGAATCTGCCAGCTGCTTTTTCAGGAAATTTTATTAATTGCATCTACTGTCCTTTTATAATCACTTTGTACCTTTACATAAAGCCCAGGCACTTCTTCAAAAAAGCCATTACGCAATGCTTCTGTAAGCAGGGAACTGGACTCTTCAAGGGCTGCAAAGCTCAAATTCATACATACACCTTTTAATGTGTGTGCTGCTGCAAAAGCCGCTTTATAATCCTCTTCTTCTATTGCTTTACAAAGTTCATCATACCCGCATTGTGCTGGAAACTTAAGCATAAATTTCTTAATAATTGCATCACTGTGCAGACGTCCGGCAGCCTGTTTGTAATCCCCTCCAAAAGCATTATAACACTCCTCTACTGTCATTACTACAACTCCTTTCATAATATAAAACAGATATGCCTTGCAGGCAGGTATTAGCAACTATTAGCTGCTATTGGCTGTAATACCAAAAATCCAGCCCGCTTTCTGGCGTTATATTACAAACTGGTTCATTAAAGATACCATTGCTTCTACCTGTTGTTTCTGCTCCTGGCTTATAGCCGCTGTTTCCTCTGATGTCGCAGAATTATTGTCTACCACTGCAGAAACCTGTGAAATATTTTCGTTTACTTCATGCATATGTTCAACATTACGTTGTAACATTGAAGCTATCTGCCCCATTTTCTGTGTTGCTTCCTTTGCCCCGTCCATAACCTCAGACATATTGCCTGCGGTTTCATTGGCAATTGAAATTCCCTTATCAACTGCATCTATTGTTGTTTCAATCAGGGTTGTTGTCCTTCCCACAGCCTTTGCGGACTCTTCTGCAAGGCTTTTGACCTGCTCTGCAACAACAGCAAAGCCCTTGCCCGCTTCACCTGCCCTTGCCGCTTCAATAGCAGCATTTAAAGATAACAAATTAGTCTGTGATGCTATATCCTCAATATCACCGATAATTGACCCTATTTGTTCCGAACATTTGCTTATTTCACTAATTGCATCTATTAATTCCTGCATCTTTTCATTGCCTGTCTGCAATGATACACCTGCCTTTGATGCAATCCCAACCGACTCATTAGCTTCCAGCGCATTGCTTTCCATATTCTCTGTAATACTGCCAATAATACTTACAAGGGCTGATACCTGCATTGCCTGTGAAGTACAGCTTTGTGCAAGGTCTTCTGCAGCACATGAAAGCTGTTCTGAACCATTATCAATATGCCCGGTAACTTCACGTATTGTTAAAAGGCTCTTCCTCATCTTTTCCCCAATACTTATAAATGAATCTTTAATCTGGATAAAATCACCAACATACTCCTGCTGTATATTAACATTATAATCCCCATTGCTCATATCCTCAAGCGTATCTGATATTTCCTTAACCATACTGGTAATATTACTCTTCATAAAATTAATTGAAGCTACCATGGAACCTACTTCGCTGTTATCTTCTTTCATGTCAAGAGGTGCACTAAAATTCCCCTGTGCAAGTTCCGACATCTGGAGAGATACCTTTTCCACAGGAACAAGAAGCTCCTGTCTTGCAAACCTGATTATCTTCAGGATATCATTTACTATAAATACAAATGCACCAATAAATAATATCTGTATTACCAGCATTACTATACCAATGATTTTTCTTCCATTACTCTTTCTGTCTTGTATTTTATCAATAACTTCATCAGTAAAAGAACTAATCTGGCTGGTTGTATTTTCATATTCATCACTGAATACATAACTACATGCCGTCTGCGTATCCCCGGCTGCTGCACATTCCATAGCCTTCTCTTCTGTTGGTACAAGTCCTTCTGAAAGACCTGAAATTTTATTTAACTCATCCCATTCACTGCTGGTAATATTTATTCTTTTTAATACTTCCAGCGCTTTCTCCCTTGACTTGTCCTGTTCCAGTTCCTTCATATAGGCATCATAATAGGTTTTGTTGCCTGTAACTGCATATGACTGCACAGAATATGTAAGGGTCTTTGAACCATTGCGGTACTGGTTCAGTGCCTTTGTAGCATTAAGCTGCTCTGACTGTACACTTGATGAAATAACATTGACCAGTATTGTCAGTACCAGTAATGCAACCCCGGTTACAACTGTCAGCAGGGCGTGTTTTACAAGCCTTCTTAATGCTGCTCCCTGCCCGCTATCCTTAGTTAAACTATTCTTTTCATTTGCCATGCCTCTTCTCCTTATCCCCTTTAAAACTAAATCCTGGTAACTAATTTTATTATATGCTTGAATCAGCTTTAAGTCAAGATTACAAGATGGATATATAAAAAGGGGGCAAAGCCTAAGCTTTGCCCATTAACCCATATAATAAGGTATTTTAGTACATTATTTATAACTGTAATTATATTACTTATCAAGAATAATCAACTACCCCAAACAGCCTGTAAACGCCAGCCCATTTCTTCTTGCTCTGGTTGCCGGCCTTACGTATATAAATGTAACTGCCTTGCTCTACATTAGTAAGGTTTACTATCTTAGTTGAAGTGTTTCCTGCTGCAAGTGTCTTTGCACCTGTTGTTTGCAATTTTGAAATATCATCAACTTCTTCCTTTGAAACTAAAATCTGGTAATCATCACTGCCTATATTAGTAAACCTGATTGTGCCTTCTGAAGCACCATAAGCTACTGTTACAAGTTTTCTTTCAACACCAGCACTGTCCTTCTCTACAACTACAGCATATTTAATACCACCTGAAGTTGCAGCATCTATAGTGCAGGCACTTGTTATCTTAGGTTCACCACCAAGTTCTTCATCAGTAAGCGGTGCTGTGACTTCAAGATTAATACGGGTCCATTTAGAAGCACATTTAGCTTTCTTAGGTGAAGAATCATTAGCTTTAGCTTTAGTACGTACTTCTAAAATTCCAACTGCACCTGTTGTAGCAGGTTCAGCAGCAGTACTAAGAAGTGTATCTACTTTTACACCTTTTGTAGCCTTTGTAGCATCAGTTTCCTCAATATTTGTTGTAATGGTTTTATCACCTTCTGTTTTCTGGAATTCTTTAAATTCATATTTATAAGTAATTTCACTGCCTGCTTCTTTTTCCTTTTCCTGTTTTTTAAGAAGCACACGGTATTCAGCAGCTTTTGGAAGTGTTACAGTCCCTGCTGTATACTGTACAGAAACAGCAGGCCCGTTTGCCTGTTTAGCAATATTAAGCTTGGATATTTTGCCTGGAAGAGTCCCTGCAATATATACCGGAAGCTTATTATCAAGATTATTTGCATCATATACATCAGAATAATAAGAATCCTGTTTAAGCTCTTCCTGTACAGCTAAAGTCCTTATATATAATGAAGCACCCTGGCTCTGGTATTCTGAAAAAATATTCCTGGCTACACCCTTATCTACTTTATTTTCATTTACTGTAGTCCAGCCGCCCCCTGGTATCCTGTACTGGAAAGCCTTTGCTGCAACTGCATTTCTTTTACTATTACCAGCTTTAAAATCTAATTCATGCTTCTCTGCATTATATGTTAAAACATTAACTTTATCTGCCGCTGGAATCCTTATAATATATGGCGTATCCATATCACCCGTCATAACCGCGATAAAATTTTCCTTAGTAGCATTCAGTTTTGATAAGTCCATTTTAACTTCAGAAGAACCATTAACATCATGTACGTCCCATGCAGATATTTTAAATACTGTTTTGCCAGCTTTCTTGTTATTGCCCTTTTTAGCTATGCCAAATAAAACTTCTTTGTCACCTTGACCTGGTGTAACAACAATCTGCTGGTCATTTGTATTAACACTCACATCGTTTATACTAATGCTTGCTGATGCATCAGCAGCGCCTATGCCAGTCCATGCTGCTGCCGCCAGTGCAGTAACAGCCATTCCCTGCAATAATCTATTTATCCTCATAAATAATACCCCCTTTAACAACCTGAATTATTACTTAGAAGCAGCAACTTCAGGAACTTTAATATTTGTTCCAACTTTTGTCCATTCTCCTGCCCATCTCTTAGCTTTCTTGTCACCAGCCATACGGATATATATATTTTTCCCACTGACATCATCTTTTTTAATATTAGCTGCTTTGCTTCCCTTTATTGTTTTAATTGCTTTATCCCCAACTTCAGGAACAGCAGAACCTAAATAATACTCATAGTTATCACTGGTTTTATTTGTAAGGACTAAATATGTAACAGCTGTATTCTTGCTGTTAAGTTTATAACTAGCTTCAATAACAGCACCAGTAGCTGTTGAAATTGTAACTGGTTTATCAGTAGTTGCAGTATTGATATCAGCTGTACCTGATGCAAGTGCAAGTGCCTTTGGCTCTTCCAGCTGGACACGTGTCCACTTTGAGGCACTCTTGCCCTTTCCTTTAGTTGCGGCAGCTTTACGTACTTCTATTACACCTGATGATACAGCAGGTAAACCATCTGATGCCCCTAAAATATCACTGACATTTTTAACAGACTTAGAAGCTATGGCAGCATGTGAAACAATTCCACTATCCTTAATAACACGGTATTCCAAATTCTTATTAATAGTTACTGTGCCCTTTTTATAATCTACAGGAACAGACGGTCCATTTGCCTGCTTGGCAATATTAAGTTTTACTTCCTTACCAGGAAGGCTTCCTATATTATATACATCCGCCATAATTGCAGAAGCACCCTTAACAGTATTAATATCTACCTGGCCATCTTTTATGCTTGTATATGGGTCTTCAGTACCACCAGCTTTTGCAGCTGTTTTAATTCCATCTAATCTATCCTCACCTGGAACTCTTAAATATAATACAGCTCCCTGGTACTGGTACTCTGAAAACTCTATTTGTGATATCTTAACGGTTTTATTAGTCCAGTCATCAGTTGTCCTTCTATACTCGATATCTGTAACATCCGTGCTGTCTGCTTTAAAATCACTTATCTTTGCTGTATCTCCATGGAATGTTATTTTATTTCTTTTAGCTGTAGCCTTCAGCTTTATATAAAGCGGTATTTCCATATCATTTGTTGTAATTGCAATATAATTGTCTTTTATAACACTTAATTTTGATAAATCAATTCTGGCAGTGCCCTCTGTTTTATCTGCTTCTGGTTCAAATATATCCCATGCAGCTACTTTAGCTTTTTTATTTTTATCAACCTTAGCCATTCCAACCATAAGCTCAGGGTCTTTAAACTTTACTTCCAGACTGATATTCTGCTCATCAAATTTAACATCTGCAATACTGACTGCTGCTGATGCACCAGCGGAACCAGCACTAAGCCACGCTGCAGCAGCAAAAGCTGTTAAAGCAGTACCCTGTAATACCCTTTTAATTCTCATAATAATACCCCCTTTAATTCTCTGCCCAAAAAACTCTTATAAATATTGTCGGCATTTTTCCATAAAATGTGAATAGATAATCACAAATTTATATTATCTAATAGACGTTTATATCAATTCCATATTCATCAAACTGTTCTTTGTACATACTTTCCTTTGATGATGGTACTGTAATGCTCTCTAACTCTGACATTCCATCAAGCATGTCAAACTTAATACCTGTTATCCCTTCTGGTAACTTCAATGTTTTAATTTCAGTATCATAAAAAGCCTTATCTCCAATTACAACCAGGCTTTCTGGCAATTCCAGCTCTTTAATGGCACTGCACCCCCAGAACGCTTCTTCATTAATAGTTGTTACACTTTTTGGAATTGAAATATCTGAAAGGTTTGTACAATTAGTAAACATCCCCTGCCCGATAAATGTTAAACCTTCCTCCAGGTCACATTTTTTCAGACCTTCACAATCTGAAAAAATTTCAATACCCATATTCTCCACATTCTTAGATATAAAAATATATTCAAGCGAATAACATGCACTAAATGCATTATCTGAAATACTGGTTAAAGCACCAGCACCTTTTACTTCCTTTAATCCAGAACACCCACCAAAAGCATCTGCCCCAATTATCTTGACAGTATTATTTAAATCAATAGTTTTTAAAGTATCACATGAATAAAAAGCACTATCTTCAATTTCTGTTATATTATCTCCTGCTTTAAAACTTACAATGCTTGTATCAGATTCAAAAGCACTGCTTATAACTTTTACAACAGGATAGTCTTTATTTTCATAATTAATCTTATCCGGAACTTCAATTTCATCTATATCCATGTCGCAAATTCCTGCAACAGCTGCATTCTCATCATCAATTTGGAAATTTATCCCTGCACCTTCAAGAAAACCACTATTTACATTATATGTCACCTGGAGGGAATCTGTAGTATTATCTTTCTCTTTGGAACAACCAGCCATAGTTGTTATACACAATATTAACAAACAAATATAATAATATTTTCTTTTCATTTAATTTTCCTCATTTCTATTCCACTTGGTTTATTACTACTATTATTGAATAAAAACAGACAATAATAACTTATCTTAAGTGATATTTA
>DKYP01000116.1:45345-82512 GCA_002499945.1 Lachnoclostridium sp. UBA7097 | reverse complement strand
GCTTTAGACAATGGGTAGTTCACGCCAGTTCTTCATCAAGCTTTAACAAACTGCCTGCGGTATCACTCTATGCTGGTGCATATGCAGATTACCAGAGTAATGAAGCATATGTAAAAGGTTCAGTTTCGGGTCTTACACCTGAGCCTGGTGAATGGTCATATATAACATATATTGTTGATTGTACAGGTGTAAGGGTTTATATAAATGGTATCTGCAGGAATTATACTGACAGCAATCTAACACGGGGGCTTGCTGCTGATATTGTTTCACAGATAGATGATATACGTATTGGAAGCAATGCTACCAATGTAAGCTTTGATGATATTGAGTTCTATTCTATTGCACTTGATGATGCAACGGTTGCTTCAAAATATGACGCAGTAAAGGACTCACACCCAAATATAAAGCTGGTTTCATCAAGAAGCACAATTTATGCTGGCGGGGATAAGGCAAATACTTCAAAGCTAAGCATTAACACCAGTGTAGGATATACTGTATCATACAGTTCATCAGACAGCAGCATTGCTTCGGTTGACCAATCAGGCAATGTTAAAGCAAAAAAAGCAGGCAAAGCTAAAATTACAGCTGATATTACAGCTAATGGCGAAACATTCCAGCTTAATAAAAATATAACAGTTAAGAAAGCTTCAATTAAATTTTCAAAGAAGAAGGCTTCAATAAAGGTAAATAAAACCACAACATTTAAGGTAACTGGTTCAGGCGTTAATACCAGCAAAGTAAAATGGACTTCTTCAAAGCCATCTGTACTTGCTATTAATTCTAAAGGAAAGGCCACAGCAAAAAAAGCAGGTACAGCTAAAATTACAGCTAAATGCGGCAAGTTTAAGGTTTCAGTAAAAGTTAAAGCGAAAAAATAGCATTAATTGCCATATATGGCAGTTTTACATGGCATATTTATCTGATGCAGGACAGGACATATTCCCTGTCCTGTTTTTTTGCATTTAAAACTATGTAAATTATTTTATATTATTTAATACTTTAAACATAGTTTATAGTATAAAAGTTATATCCCTTTGTAATATAAGGCTTTCTGGATACCGGCATTTTTAACAAAAAAATCTAAAATTATTTAGATTTATTTGACTATATGCTATTTTTTTTATATAATGTAATTAATATCACAAGGAAAGAGGGGTACCGCTTTGTTACATATTACATCACTAGAAGAAGGACTTGAGATATTTAAGGCCCTTGGGTCTGATGTCCGTATCCAGATTTTAAATATCCTGCTTGAAAACAGTAATATGAGTATGAAGGAACTTGCGTCCCGTCTTAATATTACTAATGGAGCTTTAACAGGGCATATTAAAAAACTTGAGAACTGCGGGTTGATTAACACCTCAGCAGAATCGGTTGTCCACGGCAACCAGAAAATCTGTTCTATACACTGGGACAGGATACTGATTGACCTTGAAGAACAGTCTGCCAATGAAGATGTATATAACTCTGAAATTAAAATTGGCCATTACGCCGGCTTTGATATTGCGCCAACATGTGGCCTTGCATCAAGCAAAGCTTTAATAGGTGAAGTGGATGATTCAAGATATTTTGAACATCCTGACAGGTATGACGCCGATATCCTCTGGTTTTCCAAAGGATATGTAGAATATGTGATACCTAACTTTATACCAAGATTCCAGAAGATTACAAAGATTTCCATAACAATGGAGCTTGGCTCTGAAGCACCTGGAAGCAATAATGAATGGCCATCTGATATAGAGTTCTACCTGAATGATGTATGTCTTGGAAGCTGGACTTCACCTGGGGATTTCGGGGATGTGAAAGGACTTTTCACTCCGGGATGGTGGCCTGAGAACTGGAACCAGTATGGCCTGCTTAAGCTTCTGGTTGTCAACCGTAAGGGAACTTTTATTGACGGTCTTAAGATTTCTGACATCAGTATTAATGATTTGAAACTTGATTACCGCAGCAACATACGGTTGAAATTTGCAGTTGATAATAATGCCAAACACACGGGGGGGCTTACTCTTTATGGTAAGGCGTTTGGCAATTATGGACAGGATATTAATGTTTCAATAAACTATGCACCAGTTGCACAAAAAACTCCACAGAATAAACTTCTGGGCACAGATACCAGGGTATAGATACTAAGGTCATATCTATGGTCTGGACAAAAACGGCAGATAGCTTACACTATCTGCCATTTCTTATGCGGGCATTTCCCTGCTTTTGCCAGGGCACGCAGCTCTACATAACAGCCACATGCCCCGCAGGTTCCTGAATTAAGGTGTCCACATTCCTTACATATGGACAGCCTTCTTTCGTACTCTTCACTGGCCACCCTGTCAGCCTTTTTAATTGCTTCCCTGTACTTTCCAATCATCTTCTGGTCTGCCTCTGCCATATCCCTGAGCAGGCATCTTTTACATATCTCTGCCATACTATTTCATTATACGCAGCATTGCCACACTGTTAGAAGGAAGTTTTACAGTTATGCCGCTTTCATTTTCTGTATATTCCTTAAATTCCTTCTCTGTAACCTCCGCAGGTGCTTCAAATGTGTTATATGCACGTATATCAGTATTTGTAACAATCTTTGCTTCTGCCACTTTATAACCAGTGCCAGAAAGCCTTATATTAATATCTTCCGCAGCCTCAATAGAAAGGTTATTTAATGTAATTGTTATTATACCGTCTTTATCTTTAGATACCGATTCTGTAATTTTAGGAACAGTCCATTTCTTAGTACCTGTTTCACCTGCGCCTGTAACCGCACTTTCAAGAAGTTTAGCCCCCTGGTGGTAACGGTACATATGCATTACATGGTAGGTAGGGGTCTTAACCATATCACCGCCTTCTGTAAGCAATACAGCCTGCAATACATTTACCATCTGCGCAAGTGCTGCAATCTTCACCCTGTCACAGTGCTTATTAAATATATTAAGCGTTATGCCTGCAATCAGTGCATCACGTACTGTATTCTGCTGGTACAAAAAGCCTGGGTTAGTACCTGGCTCATTGGTATACCATGCACCCCATTCGTCCACGCACATGCCAATCTTCTTGCCAGGGTCATACTTATCCATAATTGCACCATGCCTTGTAACAAGCTTGTCCATATAAAGTGCTTTATAAAGGGTCTTATACCACACTTTGTCACTAAAAACTGTTGCACTTCCCTTTCTCTTCCAGCCTTCAGGATGCACATAGTAATGGAGTGAAAGATAATCCATAAAGCCATGAAACTTTTTCCCATGGTCAAATGCTGTCTTTAATACTCCTTCTGTCCAGTAATAATCATCAACATTTGCCCCACAGCACACCTTTTTAATAGTCTTGCCCTTATCATAATTCCTTACATAAGTCTGGTAACGGCGGTATTCATTAGCATAATATTCCGGGGTCATATTGCCCCCGCATCCCCAGTTCTCATTGCCAACACCAAAGAAGTCAACTGTCCATGGTTCTTCATGCCCGTTAGCTGCCCGGAGGTCCGCCATTGGGGAAACCCCGTTAAATGTCATATATTCTACCCATTCAGACATCTCCTGTACAGTCCCGCTCCCAAGATTACCATTAATATAAGTTTTGCATCCAAGCTGGCGGCAAAGTTCCATATATTCATGTGTGCCAAAGCTGTTGTCCTCTACAACACCGCCCCAGTGTGTATTAATCATTTTCTTTCTGCATGACTTGTCACCAATACCATCCTTCCAGTGGTATTCATCTGCAAAACATCCGCCCGGCCAGCGCAGTACTGGGACTTTTAGTTCTTTAAGGGCTTCAACAACATCTGTCCTCATGCCATTTTCATTAGGTATATCAGAGTTCTCACCTACATAAATACCTTCATAAATACATCTTCCCAGATGTTCGGAAAAATGCCCATATACTTCTGGCTCAATTTTTCCAAGTTCGTTATCTTCATTAATAAATAAATCTGCCATTTATTTCATACCTCCAGGTATATGTTATTAGTTTTTAATTATCATATGAAAATACAGGCCTGTTTTCTGCATCCCATTTAATTTTCATAAGCATCGCGTGGCGGTTAGGATTATACAGAGGGTTTCCTGTTATCTCTTTTTCTTTGCGTGCATGGTATACAAGTATATCATTGCCATCTTCATCTACAGTAAATGAATTATGCCCCGGGCCATATATCTCCAGTTCATTATTGGTCTTAAGGACAGGGTATCTCTCCTTTTTCCATGAAAGAGGGTCAAGCAGGTCGCTGTTTTCATCTGCTGTAAGCATACCCATACAGTAATTCACGCCTGTATCACTTGCAGAATATGTAACATAAACCTTTCCACCACGTTTAATAACCGCCGGGCCTTCATTTACCCAGAAACCTATACGCTCCCAGTCATAATCAGGTGTTGTAAGCAGTACCTGTACTGTCTTAAGCTTATATCCTGACTCCATTTCAGCAATATATAAGTTTGAAATCTGCGGTCCTACACTTACCTTTTCTGCCCATATATAATAATACTTACCGTTACTCTCAAAAACTGTTGCGTCAAGCGAAAATGCTTCAAATGAGAATATATCCCCATCTGCACGCTGCATCTTGCCTTTAGGGACTGTTACAGTTTCATTGTCATAACGGTCATATGATGGCTCATCATTAAGCCTCCATGTAGTGTCAAATTCAAGGTTCCTGCTTTCATAGAAAGGAAACTCACCATCAACTGACATACTTGCCTTGACTGGCAGTATAGATTCATCATATGAAAGATAATCAAGTTTTGCACAGTAAAGGCCATCTTGTGGTACATCAACCTCAAGCTGCACCTTATCACCTGCGGAAACTTTCAGCACCTTGTTCCCCTTGGTATACCCCCGTACATCATCAGACAACAGGGACTGGAAGCCTTCTGGTGTACTGTCTCCAGCCGGAAATACAAGTGCACTTCCAGTATAATCTGATAATGAATACTTTGCACTCATTACAGAATAAACTGTACTTATACGTTCACCTGAATATTCCGCAGATACACTGGCGCTTGTGCCTGCTTTGTTATCTTGCGTGGCGTCCGTACCGCCGCCAGTATCTGTGGTATCTGACGTTGCACTGGCCTTATAACCAATGCTGGCAGCTGTAAGGGCCGCAATCATGCCAAGCAGGACTGTTTTCTTAACATTACTTTTAATTTTCTTGTGCCGCATAACATCCTCCTTTAAGACTTAAATTTTTTCTCCCTTTTATGTTTTTATAAAATACTTTAGCTTATTTAATATTACTATTATAATCACCAAAAGTCAATACCAGACTTTATATTTTACCGTTATTTTGTATTATACTTTACACCTTTTTTTGCATTTTTCTAGTAAAAATATATACATTTTATACAAAAGCACCATTTTAGCCTTATGGCACTATGCACAAAATGATGTCTGGCTTTCTGGCACAAAGCACTCTGATAAATTGCCAAAATACACCTTATAAACCTAAAATAAAACATATGAAACGGCAGAAAAAAGGCAGAAAACCGTCATTTATATGGCGGGTTCCTGCCTTTTTAATTTATTGTGGATATAATTTCCTATTTCCTCAATTTGTATATTTTTCTTGCTATATATGCAAGTGATGTTATAACTGTCAGTATAATTGCATACTTTAATATTGAATCAAACTTTACATGCCATACATTCAGAAGTATAAGCGATATTATAAGAAGCACTGCCATCCAGTATAAAAATGCAAGTCCTGTAACTATTATCCATGTTAATACACTTTTCACTGCATCTATTGCTTGTTCTTTTATTACTTTTATATCATTTTTCTTTACTGTTTTTGTATTATTTTTCTTTATACCAGCCAATATCCACACCTCATCTGTCTGTTAATATTTTACACCCCATATACTCTCATTGCTGCCAACTGCTGAAAATACTGTTACAGGTGTCCCTGCTTCATCATTCATCTCACATAATACACCTTTATACTCTTTTTTGCCATATGAAATATTTATATAGCAGCTGCCTTCCTTATATTCCTACATACCTGTAATCTTGTCACCATATACATTGCCCTTCTCTGTAAGTACCAGTTTAAACAGCTCTGCTATAGAAGCATCAATTGCCATTCCCTGGTTCACAACATAGTATTCCCCGGCAACTTTTGCCTTGTCATATCCTGTTTCTGAAACAGTTTCGCCATCTGTTGTATAAGGAAGCATACATGGCCATCCATCTTCATTAGGGATATACTGGTGTACACGTGGCTCATGGTATTCAGTGCCATTGTCAAAGCGTGTATGGTTCACTATGTATCTTTTGCCATCATCATCTATAAATGCAGAATTATGCCCTGTTGCCATATATGCCATCTCAAGGCTTGGAAGCATATAATTGCCTGACAGCTTAAGACCGAAATATGCATGGTTGCCATTGCCAAGTTCTGGTTTCTTGCCGCCCATGTCCACATATTCACCATCAGCCTTATCTGAACGGAATACCCTTATCTGGTACCCGCCTGTCCTCACAAGCCCTCCATATGACACAAACAGGTAATAGTAACCTGCTTCTTTATCATACAAAATATACGGCGCTTCTATTGATGTATGCCCGCCGCCTAAAAGACGTTTGCCAAAATAAGCATCCACATTATTATCCGGGTCCGCTTCAGGATGGATTACCTTCCCTGTTTCCTTATCAAGTTCAATCAGGAAAATACCACCTGAAAATGAACCATATACCATCCAGAACCTTCCATCTTCATCATAGAATATTGATGGGTCAATGGCATTAGGCCACTTCATATAATCGTACCCGTCGCCCCCTCCCATGTAATTTTCCTTTGCATAATCTTCTGAAACATAATCAAGCACATCTGTCTTTTTTATTGTTTCACTGTTAAACCCTGAATATATCAACGGTCCCTGCCAGTCAAACGGGCCATCCGGTGACTTTGAAGTTGCATAACATAAATTTGATGCATTAAACGTCGATGTAGTACACAAATACATATAGTAAAGACCCTGTTCCTCATTGTAAATAATATCAGGGGCCCATACATGCGTAGTGCCGTCATCTGTAGGAATTGCTGAGGACTGCTTCCCTGCATATTCAAAAACCTGTTCCCCTTTTTCCTCTCCCATAAGTTCTCCATAAACTGGGTTTTCTGCATAATAGCCATTTGCAACATTTGTCCATGTCCTTAAATCACTTGACTTGGCAGCTGACATATGGGAACCATATATATAATATTCATCCCCTATTTTAATAATTGACGGGTCATGTACACTTACACCTGCCTTAATTCCACCTGTCTTGATGCCATCAAGGTTTACTGTAAAATCTGCATTGGTATATTCTTCCTCTGGTTCTGGTGTTTCCTTCTGCTGTCCGCCTTCCTGCTGCACTGTGCCTGGATTTGCAGCAGGCTTGTCACCTGCGAACTCTGCTATAAATGCAATGGCACCGCCTGCTACAATGCCGGCTAAAGCACCTAAAGCTAGTTTTCCATAATTTAACATGTCTTCTCCTCCTTAAATTTAATAGTTAAAAACTCCACTATTAGTTTCTCCTTAATCCACTATATCAGAAAGCCGGTATTTAAGCAATAAATATATTTCCGGTATGCACACTACTGTGGTAGTTTTATGCTACCACATAATAATATTTATGTCAATAATATGGGTTGTTTAAGTTTCTTTATTTTTTGTTGTAAATAATTCTTTTTAATGGGCTGGCAATTCCAAAGTGTCCCTTGAAAACCATGGACAGGCACGCTTCCGCTTGGACGTCGCACGCAATGGATGCATAAAGCCCTAAAATACAGGGCTTAAGCACCAGCGGCTTCGTACAGCCGTCCATTAGTTTTCAAGGTCACATTTGGAATTTGCCAGCTAATTTACTCTTTGTACAATTTCCAGCAAAAAAACTAAAATACAAATAATAATATTCTATACATACAGTAAAATAAAAGTTATCAGGCTTTTATTTTTAAAAAATTGGAAAATCCAAATACAAATAATAGCATTATACAAACTTAAAATAACAGGAGGTTTTACGGAAGCAGGCAGGGAGATATCCCAGTGGATAAAGTAACTAAAGCAATACATGAAGAAACCACCCTGATGCTTTGTAAAATAAGCAGAAGGTGGTTTTGTAATTTTTAAAACAATCGGCGTATCTAACGTATTAATATATCCCGCCGGAAATAATCCTTGTCTACTTTGCCATGAATCCCTTTGACATGGCCACTGTCAGTATATTGCCACCCGCTCCAGCGTTTCCATGGATTTTCCATATCAGGCTTTTTTACTCCATATTGTGCAATCCAGAGTGGATATTCCCGCAAACGGTCATCGTCAAAAACATTGGCTGCATTAGATGCATCACTGTAAATCACTGGACGGTGTCCGGTTTTTGTTTCAAGTTCAAGCAGAAATTGCAGGGAGATATTTTGCACTTCCTGATAAGGCAATGTTCCAAATTCCTCAAAATCCATGGCAGGCCTGGCATGTTGTACTTTACCCCTGGTTCTGCTATAAAAAAAATCCGCTTCCTCTTTTGCTTCCTCCAGATTCTCCGCCATAACATAATGATAAAACCCTATCCGCAGTTTTTCACGTTCTGCTTCCCTGTAATTCCGCTCAAAATCAGGGTCTGTAATATCCCGCCCTTGTGTTGCTTTAATATAGACAATGCGGATGCCTGCTTCCCTGACCTTGCGGAAATTAATCTCTCCCTCCCAGTTACTGACATCAATTCCATCTAACCTTTTATCTTTTCTCATAAAAAAATCCTTTTTATTACATAATATGAACATTTTACTTTATGTTACTTCTTTTTATAAAAATATTAACACAGTTCTCTATGCCTTTAATTTTTCTTTATAACTGGATATTTATACCACCCGGCAGACCGTAAATAAATTACAGATAATTGGAAATTGTGGTAAATTTTAACATGATTTTTATATAAATCTTTAACTTTATGTTTAATACACTTTAAATTGTACAATATATATAATGTTTCATGTATAAAATTTTAGTCTTTCCACATAATAACTCCATAACCAATTATGAAAAATAACCGCAGGCATACATTATACTGCCTGTGGCTATATAGAAATGGAGGATAAGTAAATATATGAAAGCAACTGGAATTGTGAGAAGAATAGATGACTTGGGACGTGTTGTAATTCCCAAGGAGATAAGAAGGACTTTGAGAATACGCGAAGGAGACCCGCTCGAAATATATACTGACCGTGAAGGCCAGATTGTTTTAAAGAAATATTCTATGATGGGTGATTTAGGTGAATTTGCAAAACAGTATGCAGAAGCCTTGTCACAGACCACAGGCCATATTGTAGCGATAGCTGACAGGGATATAGTTATTGCTGCATCAGGCGGGGCTAAAAAAGACTTGTTACAAAAACCTGTAAGCAAAGAACTTGAACAAGTCATTGATGACAGGCAGAGTTTAATTGCATCAGGTGGTGAAAAGAACTACAAGACAATCGCAAACGAAGAAGAACATTTTTCTTTTGAAGCAATAAGCCCTATTATATGTGAGGGTGATGCAATTGGTGCTGTAGTCCTCCTTTCCAAAGAAGGCAAAGCACAATTTGGTGAAACCGAAAAGAAGCTTACTGCAACAGCTGCAAGTTTCCTCGGAAAACAACTTGAACAATAAATTTTAAAATCAAATTTATAAAAGCATATACCAAGAAACAGCCATACCCCGCAAAGGATATGGCTGTTTCTTATAATTAAAGGGTTTAACTGCCAAAGAGTAAATTAGCTGGCAAATTCCAAATGTGCTTCCAATAGAAGGCTGTACGGAACCGCCGGTGCTTAAATCTGGTTTCTTCAGATTTTATGCACCGTTGCGTGTGACGTCCAAGTGGAAACGTGCCCGTCTATGGAACACTTTGGAATTGCCAGCCAATTAATTAAAATTCATTTGTAATAAAACAGTTTATATAATATCATCTACATCATTTAATGTGTCTTCATCACCTAAATCCACTTTCTTTAATTTCCTTCTATAGAATATATCATATAATACAGGAACTATAAAGAGTGTCATAAAGGTTGCATATACAAGCCCGCCTATTGTAACTATAGCCATGCCCCTGCTCATTGCTGCCGTACTGTCCTGGCTTGCTGCCATTACAGACATTGCAAGTATTGTTGTAAGGGCTGTCATCATTATAGGGCGCATACGTGTTTTACCTGTTTCTATAAGCGCTTCCCTTTTTTCCATGCCGTCAAGGCGCAGTTTATTGGCATAATCTACAAACACAATACCATTATTAACTACTACACCTGAAAGTACAAGGAATCCCATAAGCGCCATTACGGAAATTTCTTCACCCGTTATAAGGAGTGCAATAAGCCCCCCTGTAAATGCAAGTGGTATTGTAAGCAGTATTATAAATGGTGATAAAAGGCTTCCAAATTGTGCTACCATTACAAGATAGATAAATATAATTGCAAGCCCTATCATTGTAAGCATACTGTTTACCATTTCGTTATTGGTTTCACTTTCACCTGCAATTTTTATCTCATAGCCATCTGGTATATCATATTTATCAACCAGTTTCTGCAAATCCCTGCTTAAAAGGGTTGTATTGTAATTATCTTTTGTTGATGCAGTTACTGCTATATAATTAACAATATTTTCCCTTCTGATTGCTGCTATTGATGTGCCTTCTTTCAGTTCTGCAAATTCCTTAAGTTTATGTTTTTCTTTCTTGGTTTCCCCTTTATCGTTGGTCTTTGTGGTTTCAAACTCATAATCCATTATATTTTTGGTATTGAGTTCTTCCCTTTCATCAACTATTTTTACATCATATTTTTCTTCATCAACTGTAAGGCTTGTGGAATCCTTATCAGTTGAAAGCCCTGAAGCAAGTTCTGCATATACCTGCGCTACGGTAAGCCCGAGCCTCATTGCTTTTTTCTTATTTACCTGTACAACAAGCTCTTTGTCTGCTTTTTCCTGCCCGTTTGTAACTTCTTCAAAGCCCTCAATGCTTTCTGCCATTTTTTTGACATCTTCACTTATCTTAAGAAGCTTCTCTAAGTCATTGCCATATATATCAACTTCAAGCCCGCTTCCCATCATGCTTGACATATCCATATTTGATTCTGATACAGAATAGTCCTCAAGCTTTTTACCTTCCAGTATCTTCTCTACCTTCGCTGCAATTTCTTTATTCTGGTTAGCATATTCTTCTTCAAGGAGTATCATTGCAGAATATGACTTTGTATCTGTGCTCATTGAACCCATAACTGATGTTGCACTGCTAAGCATTGCACCTACAGTTTTTACACCTTCTATCTGCTTTATTTCAGAAGCTATATCATCTGAAAGTTTATAATCTTCTTCTGTTGAAGTATCATCAGGTGCAGTATAGGATATTGACATCTGTTCGCTTCCCATTTCAGGCACAAATACTATTCCCATTTTAAGTACCTGTTTTACCGAAAATACAAGAAGGACTATTGCAACTGCTATAGGTACTATTTTAAATCTAAGGCAGAAACGTGCTGCCTTTTCATATACATTAACAGCTGCATCAAACCAACGGTGCTTTTTGGTGCTTGCCTTACTAAGGACTGTAGCCCCCATACTTGGAACAACTGTAAGCGCAACTACAAGGCTGGCGCACAGGCTGTATGCTATTGTAAGGCACATATCCTGCATTATCTGCCTTGTAATACCGTCTGTAAATACTATTGGCAGGAATACGCATATTGTTGTAAGCGTTGATGAGAATATAGCCCCTGCAACCTGGTTTGCGCCCATTACAGCAGCACGTGCCGCACCTGTGCCCTTACTCCTTAACCTGTATATATTCTCTACAACTACTATAGAGTTATCTACAAGCATACCAACACCAAGTGCAAGACCTGATAATGATATAATATTTAATGTAATATTTGTAAAATACATAAGCACTATTGCAAATAATACACTTAAAGGTATACTGAATGCTACTACTACTGTAGGCCTTATATCCTTTAAGAACAGGAAAAGCACAATTATTGCAAGGAGTGCACCCCATAAAAGGTTTGACAGCACTGAATCAATAATAAGCTTTATATAATCGCCCTGGTCCATAAGGTTTGTAAACCTTAAACCTTCATTTTCCTCTGAAAGTTTTGTAAATGCATCATTACAGTCATTAGATACATCAGAAGTTCCTGCTGTACTTGACTTTGATATGCTAAGAAGCACTGCATCATTGCCATTGACTTTTCCATATGAATCAGCAGAATTATCTACTATATTAACATCCGCAACATCAGAAAGCTTTACATCTCCTATATCATCAATATTGCAGAGAACAGAGTTTTTCATTTCGTCAACGCTGTTGTACTCATCCCCGACTTTAATAAGATACTGTGTTTCATCTTCACTTATGTAACCAGCTGGCATTGAAAAGTTTTCTGCGGTTAATATATTAGAAAGCTGCTCCATGGTAAGAAGTGCATCAAGGTTTGCACTTTCAAGTGCCTGTTTCTTTGATTCCTTAAATGACTTCTGTGCGCTTTTTAATTCATTTTCGCTGTTTTTAAGGGTTGCTTCTGCGCTTGAAATCTGTGCATTGGCAGAACCAAATGCAGCCGCCGCTGTAATCTTCCCGGATTCAACCTCCTCATATCTTTCTTCTGCTTCTGCTATTGACTCTGTAACCTGCTTTACAACAGCTTTGGCAGCAGCAATTTCAGTATTTAAATTAGCAAGTGCAGCATCAATCTGTGGTATCCTTGTTACTACAATGTCATAAAGCATAGACAGGTTTTTCTTGGTAAGGTTCTTAGCTGCTTCCTCCTGCCCCTGCGCCTTCATTAAATCCTGCAATGCCTTTAACTTATCTGGATTATCTATTGCATCTTTAACATTCTCTGGAAGTTGTGCAAGCTGTGCCTTTGACTGCTCATCCGCTATCTGCTTTGCCTGCTCTTCTGCCTGCTTTAAATATTCATCTGCACTGCCACCCGTCTGGCTAAGGAACTGTTCTATATACTGGCTGGCATTCTCTGTTGTAATTTCAATGCCAAGCCCTGCAGCGTCAGCAGCCCCTTGCACTACTGCAACAAGAATCTGGTTATATGCGGCATCATAAATTGCCTTATAAGCAGCACCGCCTTCATTAAGAGCCTCCCTTAAAGCCGTAATCATATCATTCATCTGGTTATATGACTTAACCACACCATTATCCTTATATGCCTTTTTCTCAGTTTTTAGTGCGGTCTGGCTTGCCTGTAAGCTGGTAAGCTGTGAAGTATATGCAGTCTTTGTGGCAACTGCTTCATTCATAAGCTTACTAAACTTTGCAAGTTCTGCGGACTGCTGGTTCTGCTGTTCTTCCAGGTTCTTTTTCTGTTTTTCAAGTTCTTTCTTGCCCTTTTCAAGCTTTTTCTTTGCATCATCAATTTCTTTCTTAGCTTTTGCAAGCGTTTTGTCTGTCTTAGCAAGAATTTCTTCGTTGATATCATCTATCTTTTCCTGGTTAAGCACAACCTCAATAGATTTCACAACGCTTCCTGATTCTGAAACACTTGCAACGCCGTCCTGCCTTTGTATCTCTGGAACTACAACATCTTCTACAAATTTTGAAAGTTCTATCCTGTCCTTACCTTCATAGTCAACACTTACAATCATTGTAGCCATCATATCCATTGATATTTCCATTATCATAGGATTTCCCGCCGTATCAGGAAGTTCAAGCTGGTTTACCGCAGAAGAAACTTTTACCATTGCTGCGTCCATATTTGTATCATCTTCAAATTCAAGTGTAACCATGCTTGCATTTTCCATAGACTGGCTTGTTACATTCTTTACACCGTTGACTGTACCCGTACCGCTCTCAACAAGCTCTGTAATATCCTTTTGCACCTTTTCAGGGGATGCACCTGGATATGTGGTTACAATCATCATATACGGCAAGTTCATATTCGGCAAAAAATCTGTCGTCATTCTTGTAAAACTCACTACTCCCAGTACAAGTACCATTACAACTGCTACAAGTACCACGAATGGCTTTTTTACGCTAAACTTTGGCATAGTCTTCTCCATTCCTGTGTACTATTCCTGTACACTGTTTGCCTCAAAATTGTCACATAAATAAATTACACATTATTTTTCTAAAAGTCAAATAAGATAAAATGTATATAGTTAAAATAATATAACCTGTATCTAAAATATTAATTAAACCATTCTTTTTCCAGAAAACCTACAATATCAACTGCTTTCGGAGGACATCCGCCAAGGCTTTTATCAAAGCACCTTGTGCACTTTCCTACCCCAAGCCTGCCACTTTTGCCATTATAGCCCTGTCCTATACACACTGAACCTTTCTCTATATTACTTAGCCCATATTTTTCTTCCAGCCTTCCAAGTGCATAAATTAACGAGCCATAACATGCGGAACATGCATCTTCTGGTTTTGCATACTCCGCAAGCCTTGATACCCTTGGAGTGCGGTGCGCCTTCTTTAAATCAAGTGCGCCTTCATTTAATGGAATAAAATGTGCACCTGCCACATCTGTACTCCCAATGCCCAGTTTTTCAGCCAGCCGTATATATTCAATATCATGTGGGTGGTATCCAATGCTTTCAGCTGCAAAACTGTCACATAAAACCGGGTCTTTAAATGCAAGCACCCTGTTCATAACAACAGGATTCCCGCCATCTTCAAAGTCCAAATCACCACATATATTATCTACAAGTATATAATCCTGGTGTATTATAGTATTAAGATGTGCAATAGGTTTATGAAGCCCAAGCGTATGGAACCTGCGTTTCTCCGAATTAGGAATGAGCCCTTTGCTGTTCTTTAATGCACATGTGACAGTTGTCTGGCAATGCCCCTTTAAAACAGGGATATTTATTAAATAATCCAGTGCAAGCGCCTGTTCACATACAGAAATCTTCATTCCCGCCGCATTTAAAGTTCTTGATGAATCTTTTTGCAAATCCACAAATGGTACATTATGTTTCTGGCATACATCATAAATACCACATACTTTAACTGCCTTTGAAGTAATATCACCTACCCATGAACCCTCTAATACTACAAGATTAGAAAAGCCCTCACCACGCAAGTAAGTTAAAACACCATCCACCAGCTCAGGATGCGTAACTGCCCCGTCCTGCGCTTTCTTTGCACCAAGGATATTCGGCTTAATGCCAATTCTTTTATTCCTGTTTCCAATATCATCCGCAAGCCCTGTTGCATATAATATCTTAACTGCCATCTGCTTGTAATCTTCACCTTGTATTATATAAATATCATTTTTTCTCATAATAGCCCCCTTCTTGCAGCGTTTATTATAACAGTATTCTGGCTATGGCACAAGCATATAAATCATAATTATATTTTGCAAAATATTCCCAAAAACCTGCTATAAATACTAAGTATTTAAGAAAACCATTGGAATGAATTATAAAAGTGTGTTATACTATATGGAATTAATATAAAAAGGAGATAATTATGAAGTTTAAAAGTATTTTTAGCAAATTTATGTTCCCTATGATACTGGTTTTATGTATATTTGCTATAACTATTTTAGGGATTACTGGTAATTTTCTAAGAAGTACATACAATAACCAGATTGTAAAACATGATAGTGAAATTAACAATTCAATATCACAGGCTGTTGAAAGTTTTATGAATAAGGCATATGCAATAACAGAAGAACTTGCATTTTCAAATCCTGTACTTACAATGAATGGCAGAGTTCAAGACCCCATAGTTAAAGGTGTTGCAGAAAGAAATGATTACTTTGAATTAATCTATATACAGGACACCAACGGCGACCAGACTTCACGCTCAACAGGGGAACTAAGCAACAGGGCAAGCAGATGGTGGTTTATTGAAACAATGGAGAAGCAGAAACCTTTTATATCAAAATCATATTATTCTGTTTCAACCAATATGGCATGTGCATCTATTTTTTACCCGCTTATAAGGAATAACAGCATAAAAGGTGTACTTGCAACTGATATAAAACTGGCAACACTACAGTCCCTTGTTGAAGAATATTCCGACACAGCAGATGGCAAAATGTCATTTATTATAGACGGCGAAGGTACTATACTTGCCCATCCCGAAAGTGTCTATTATGAAGAATTATATAATTACAAGAACCTGACAAGGACTATATCACTTAAAGATGACAATGGCGAAACCCTTTATGACGGCAGCGGAAATATAATTACCGAGGAAAAGCCTATCAGGGTTTCAGAAGATTTCTCAAAGATAGTTTCAGACGTTATGTCAGGCAAAAGCGGCTCAACAGAGGTAACATATAATGATACAAGTTATTATGCAAGTTATTCCCCTGTAGAACTTGACGGGTATTCTGATACATGGTCAGTTATTACATTACATGATAAGGAAAAAGCCTTATCCCTTATACAGAAAGTCAACCAGTCAGGAATAACTGTTACAGTTGTTGCAATAATCCTTGCAATTTTACTTATTGCACTTATAACAAGAAGCATTACCAGGCCAATCAAGTTAAGCCTTGAGCGCCTTAAACTCCTTTCAGAAGGCGATTTGACAACTGTCATACCAAAAGTAAATGGCAATGATGAATGTGCCGGCCTCTTAAATAATACTAATAAGACTATTGGCACACTAAAAGATATTTTGCAGGAAATAAATATCTTTGCTAAAAAAATAGCAGATGGTGATTTCAGTGAAACAATACAAGGCCAATTCAGTGGCGAGTTCAGCCAGCTTGCTTCATCACTGGCATCAATTAACGGAAGCATGGTTAAAACAATAAACCAGATTAACGTTGCATCCAAAGCCCTTATATCGGGAACACAGAATTTTGGTGCATCCGCCCAGACGCTTGCCGACGGCACATCAGACCAGGCAAGTGCTACAGAAGAATTATTTGCATCATTAACTGGCATTACAGATGAGATAAAACAAACTTCAAGCAATACCAAAAAAGCTAATGAAATGATGTCATTAATTGTAAAGGAGTTAGATGAAGGAAACAGGAATTTACACAAACTGGCAGACACAATGAACATTATTGAAGAAAACTCCAATGAAGTAAACAGCATTACAAACCTTATGCAGGGCATTGCTGCCCAAACGAACCTTCTCTCCATGAATGCCTCTGTTGAAGCAGCAAGGGCTGGTGAGGCTGGAAAAGGCTTTGCTGTAGTGGCATCTGAAATACGTTCACTTGCAGCACAATGTAATGATGCAGCATTAAAAACAGCAGAACTTATTGGCAAAACATGCAATAATGTCACAGACAGCATGAAGGACCTTGATATTGCAGTTAAATCACTTGAAAGCATAGAAGAGAAAAACCAGGCTACTAATAATCTGGTAAATAGCATTGCAACCGCAACAGAAGACCAGTCAGATGCAATAACACAGATACACGAAGCACTAGAACAAATTGCTATTGTAACACAAAGCAACTCTGCAACAGCACATGAAAATGCCAATACAAGCAAAGAAATGATGTACCATGCAGAACAGCTAAAAAATATCCTGGACAGGTATAATTATTAAAAACTTGGAAGCCCATTACCTTTAGGTGATGGGCAGCCCACACTTGTAACTTACTTTAACATAAACTCTATTGAAATATCATTACCACTTGCCTGTACATGTGCTTTAGCACCCGCAATTAATGGCATCATTGGCGGAAGATGGCCTATATCCAAATCCATTATTACTGGCACATTATATTCCCCAAGAATACCTGTTACTGCCCTGTACTGGTCCAGCCCAAAAAGTTCATCCCCAAAACACGCCGGGCGTCCTATAAGGAATCCCTTAACATATTTGAACCATCCTGCATGTGCAAGCTGCCATAATGCCCTTCTTATAGACATTACATTAAGTTCACATGCCTCCATAAACCATATTATCCCGTCTTCTTTGTATCTTTCATTAAACTCTGCTACCTTGTCATATTTAGTACCAACAAGTACACTAAGGCAATCAAGGCAGCCCCCAATAAGCCTTCCGCTAATTTCTGCACCATCTGCAGTATTGCAATTATAATACTTTGTTTCCCTCTTCTCTGTAACATTATATGGTTCAAGCGGGTTTTCCTCTGTTTTAAGTGACTCTTTCTCCCACATCCCATAACCATTTACCAAAGATGTCCTGCCTGTAAGCACGCCAAAAGCATCATGTACCGATTTATGCCATTCCCTCATACCAAACGCCGGCGCACATGGTGCATATATTGCAGCAGTATCACAAAGAACTGGCAGCAGGAATGTCATATTAGTATTATCTGAAAATCCCATATACCACACAGGCTCTGCTTTAGTTATACCATCAAAATCCACATAATCAAGCACTTCACACATAAGCTCGCCACCACCGCATGAAATAATTGCATCTGCCCTTTTTCCCATAATAAAACTATTAAGCTCATGCCCGCATTTTTCAGGTGTATTGCTAATTCCAATACCACACCCCTCATAACAGTTTTCACCAATCTCCAGTTTATATCCCATTGATTTAAACCGTTCCTGCGCACTTATAAAACCACTTTTATATGGCTCTATATTACAGCCAAAAGACGGCGCCACAAAACCTATTGTCTCTCCATCTTCTAAAAACTTTGGTATTCTCATTACCACTCCTCCAATATTTCCTAATATTAACCAGCAAACCATATTAATTATAATACCACATACATTGGAATAATCAACCATATATCAAATTTGAGTTTCCCCATTTTTTTATTACAAGAGTCTGCCGCCCTTATTTTGTTGTATTTATAGAATATTATTAATTTTATTTTTGTTTTTTGCGGAATTATACCAAAAGTAAATTAGCTGGCAAATTTCAAATGTATTTCCAAAAGACAGCTGTACGGGACCGCCGGCGTTTAAAGGGCGTAGTCTGCCCTTTTATGCGCCGTTGCGTGAACCCGTCCAAGCGGAAGCGTGCTGTCGTTGGAAATATTTTGAAATTGCCAGCCCATTGATAAAAATTATTGCCATCAAAAAAATGGGAAACACAAAATAAATCCACCCTTGACTATATTCCACTTATAGAATATAATACAAATAGAATATTGGAGGAAACAGTAATGTTAAAACATGGCATATTAGGATTATTGAACTATAGAGAAATGAGTGGTTATGAAATTATGACAGTATTCCGTGATTCGCTCAATTTCTTCTGGAACGCACAGACCAGCCAGATTTACAGGGAATTGCAAAACCTTAAAGAATATGGATGGGTAACAGATACCACCATCCCTCAACATGGAAAACCTGATAAAAATGTTTTTTCTGTTACAGAAACAGGAAAATCTGAACTAAAACGCTGGCTTTCTGACAATAGTATAAAACCAGGCAAAAACCCACTCCTTATGCGTACATTTTTCCGGGGAGAACTGCCACCAGAAGAAAACATACAGTTTTTCCAATCAGTAAAAGAATACGCTATAAACTGTTTAAAAGAAATGGAGAAGCCCCCTGTAAGTGCAGACCTTTATTCAAAAGAAATTGATGACCCTGTACAGGCGGTTTACTGGGGCATGACGATTGAATACGGAATAATGTACATGAATATGCTCAGGCAATGGAGTGAAATGTGTATTGGCAAGCTGGAGAAGCTGCCAGGAAATTATCCTGATAATGAATAAAATATCTAAAGAGGGAGAAAGACAAAGCCATTATGATAAAAACCCAAAGAATAAAGAAACTTATATTACCTGCCATTATGTGGTTAATTTTTGAAACTGTAGCAGTCACATTATGGCTGGCAAAGGACAACTTATTTTACTTATTTAATTTCAGCTATATTGGAACATCAATAGCCGCAGGCGTTTTTTTATTCCAAATCCAATACAGGCACGCACGCAGGGTTACACAGTTTTTAGTTGGAACTTATATGCTTGTCTACCTTGGACTTATCTGTAATGAGAACATGCAGATTGAAGGGTTCTGGTACTACCTGTTTACAGGTGTTTTTGAAGCCGCAACTATACATTATGCAGTAGCAAAAATATTTGGCCCTCTGGTATTCGGGCGGGGATGGTGCGGGTTTGCCTGCTGGACAGCAATGGTCCTTGATTTACTTCCTTATAAAACACCAAAGCACCCACGTAAAAAATGGGGATGGATACGGTATATTACCTTTGCATTATCTTTTATATTTGTAAGTGCTTTGTTCCTTGCCAGTGTAAAAAATATGGAACGCATTATGTTCTGGGCATTCTTAATTGGTAACGGCGTGTATTACATAACTGGAATTATCCTGGCAATCATCCTGGAAGATAACCGTGCTTTTTGCAAATACATCTGTCCTGTTACAGTATTTTTAAAACCTATGAGCTATTTTTCATTGTTACGTATAAAATGCGACAAAAGCAAGTGTGTTTCCTGTGGTAAATGCAAAAAAGCCTGCCCTATGGATGTAGATGTCACAGATAACTCCCGGAAACGGAAAAACGGGACAGAATGTATCCTCTGCTTTGAGTGTGTTAAAAACTGTCCAAAACAAGCATTGTAAACAAGCCAAAAGGAGATAAAATATGGATAAGGATTTAATAAACAAATTATTATGGATATCAGTTACAGCATTATTCCTTGCAGAAATAATATTTATTGGTTTATACCTTTTTTCAACAGAAAGAAACGACGCATTATTATATGCAGCCTTATTCTGTAATGTACTTGCAGTTTTATACAATATTACCAGAGGTTTTAATAAGAAAAAACCATAAAAACACTTTTTAGTTTTCCTCCATCCATCCCTTAAACATTGCAATCTCCTTTTTATAACCTTCATCATCATTAGGTGTTTCCAGTATAAAAGGCTTTCCTGCAAAGGCAGGATGGAGTGCTGCACGCTTCATTGCTTCAAGCCCGATTTTACCATACCCTATCTTTTCATGCCTGTCTTTATGTGAGCCACATTCATTTTTACTGTCATTAAAATGTATGGCATAAAGGTTTTCAAGCCCTATAACCCTGTCAAATTCATCTATAACGCCATCAAGGTTATTAACTATATCATACCCGCCATCCCATATATGGCATGTATCAAGGCAGACCCCAAGCTTGTCTTTCTGTTTTACCCTGTCCATAATCTCCCTTAATTCTTCAAATGTCCTGCCAACTTCACTTCCCTTGCCTGCCATTGTTTCAAGCAGTACAATAGTTGATTGTCCTGGTGACAATACTTCATTTAGCACATCTGCAATTATTTCAATACCTTTCCCTGCCCCCTGTCCAGTATGCGAACCGGGATGGAAATTATAATAATTGCCAGGTATATACTCCATCCTTTTTATATCATCTGCAAATGTTTCCTTAGAAAAATTCCTTACCTTTTCTTTATCAGAACACAAATTTAATGTATAGGGTGCATGTGCAACAAGCTTTCCAAAACTATTTTCCTCTGCTATTTTAAGAAACTCCTGGATATCTCTTTCATCAACCTCTTTGGCCCTGCTTCCCCTTGGGTTTCTTGTAAAAAATGCAAATGTATTTCCCCCAAGCCCTAACGCCATATTTCCCATTATTGTATATCCATTGGAGGCAGGCAGATGGTTTCCTATATAATACATAACCTCATTTCCTTTCAAACTATTTTACCACTTATAACGCACAAGTTCACAATTATCTATAGAATACTTTGAAAACTCCTCATTGGTTTCATCAAAGAAATACGAATGTACAATTCTTGCTATGCCATTATGTGCAACTACAAGATAAGTTTTATCCTTATCTTTTTTAATTTCATCAAGGAAATTATAAACCCTCTGTGCAACCTTAAGCATTGACTCCCCGCCCTGATAATTATCAGCAAAATGGCGTTTTGCCTCCATAAATTCATCTGAACGCCGCCCGCTTCCTTCATATTTCCCAAAGTTCTGTTCTGTTATACGTATATCAGTATACATAGGAACTAAAATGGCATCTGAAATAATTTTTGCTGTATCCCTTGCCCTTTTAAGCGGAGAGGAAACCACCATATCTATACTAATATCTTTATCAGAGCTTAACCTTGCACCAAGCCCTGTTGCCTGTTCTCTCCCTTTTTCCGTAAGTTCTATATCTGTAGCCCCGCAGACCTTGCCACTGACATTCCATACAGTCTGCCCATGCCTTGTTAAATATAAATATCCCATTTTGCACCTGTAGTGTCTTACCACTTTTCCTTTCTATCTGAATATGCATATTTTATAAAATACCATATTTGCCAATTATAAGCAAGACACTGGAGATATAATTGCCAGCCATAATTTTAATTATTTTTTAAAGAAATCCTGGATAAGCTGTGCTAAAATAAAGTGTTAATTGAAGGAAAAGAGGGTAATTTCTTTAAATGCAGCCTTCCAGGCGGTGATGAAGGATATATAAAAAAAGATGATATAGAATTTACCGTTGAAAAAGCAGAATGGACAGTAGAAATGCTGCCACCAGGACAATAAAAAATAAAGGGGGATTTTTATCCCCTTATTTCTTTATACTTCCTTACAGCCACAACCCAGGCCACCACAAGCAGTACCACAGCACATACTGTAACAACCATGCTGTTATTTTTTATTCCTATATAAATTAAAATTCCCCCAAATCCAATATACAACGCAAGTAACAATCCCGCTACAAGCACACGTATAAACATTGGTATCTTCTTTACTGTCATCAGTTCCCATGTCCCATCCAATATAATTTCTACTACCATTTCCACCAAAGTTTCAATAATAAAATCCATATTTCCACCAGCTTTCTATAAATAGCATTTTATCTGGATTTCCACATTTCTTAATAAAGACCTGCCAGCCTATAATCCCTAAACCTCTATAAAAGTATTTTACCATAATTACATTTACATTTGTATTATATATTTATTAAATCTTCCTTACAATCATTTAGTGCTTTATTTCAGATATATTATTATATTAAGGATATAACAAATCCAGACAGGGACTATAAAACCCCTGCCTGGATTTGAAACTACCATCTAATAAAACAATAATTACTTGTTAGCATAAATATTTAACTGCGTATATGTACTTTTTACCTATTTCCCCTTTGTAAGTTCATAAGCAATTTTTAGCAACCTTTCTACATTTTCCAAATTATTAGGATTAAAACGCTCTAACGTTGCTACAATTTCATTCTCATACTTCCTTGCATTATCACCAATCATAATATAATCCATACTGACATCAAGTGCCTGTGATAACTTTAACAATGTTACTGCTGAAAAACCTTTTTTATTGTTCTCTATTTCATATAAAAACTTCTCTGAAATCTCCGCCATATACGCAAGCTGTTCCCTTGTATAACGTTTTTCTGTCCTCAGCTGCAAAATCCTTGTTCCTGGTGTTATTGCTTCTTTTGCACTCTCCATTATAAAAACCATCTCTCCCTTCAGTTAAATTATAGCATGACACATTTAAGTTAAAAATGCGCACCAGCTACAAATAACATGAACTTTTGTTCCTATTATACAGCCAAAAAGCTGCCTTGTGGTTATCCCATCAAAAGCAGCTTTTATTTTTATATATTAAAGAAATTTTTAACATTCCACACATTTATTTAGAAAAAATTGTATAAATCCAGTATATTACCCCCAGTATCCATGAACTGAACATTCCATATAAAATAACAGGCCCTGCAATGGAGAATATCTTACAGCCTACGCCAAAAACATCACCTTCTGCCTGGAACTCAATAGCAGGTGATACAACGGAATTTGCAAAGCCGGTAATAGGCACAATGCTTCCTGCCCCTGCGAACTGTCCAAGCTTCTGGTATATATTAAATCCCGTAAGAATTATACTTATCCCAATTAGGGTCATTGTGCTATAAAGCCCGGCAAGCTTGTCATCATTTCCCATTGATTTATAAATTCCACTAAATATTTCACCCAGAAGGCATATGCCCCCGCCTACTATAAATGCTTTTATACAATTTAAGAAAACATTGTTTTTGGGTGTCATGTTTTTTACATATTCATTATATTTTTCTTTCTGTAAATTAGTATCTTTTTCATTTATAATTTCTTCTATACCTGGATTATCCCTGTCTTTTTCTTTCACAAAAATGCCCCCTTTACAATTTATATACTGCCACAGAAAAATAACTGGTATAATGTGCCAAGGCCTTTTCCAAGTGCAATCATTACAACAATTACTGGCAGCCCTGTTTTTAAATCCAGCCTTTTAAAAAGAATTGGTATAACTTTAAGGCTTTCTGCAAGTGACATTGCAAGTGAACCAACAAAAATCCCTGCAAAAACCCCTGCTATTGCCATACCTGCAATTCCAATATGCACATTAAATTTATATACAGTTATAAGGCTTCCAATTGTACCCCCAAGCGCAATTACTGTTTCCATTTTATATATTTCACAGCCAATTTTTAAAGCGCCCATAAGCCTTGGCACTATGCCAAGTATTGTAATAAGCGCAAATGTCCCGGCAGCTACTGAAACCCCGCCGGAAAATCCTATTACAGCAAGAATAATATTCTGTAAAACCTCCATTCCAGCACCGCCCTTCCATATTTATTTAATTATTTTGCCTTCCCTTGATGAATCTGCAAGTATAGTTTTATTTATATCTTCCTCAAATATACGCATCTCTGTATGGATTGGTGTCGGGTCGTCATGGACTTTTGCACTTTTAAAATGATTGTAAAATCCAAGTATTCCAACTGGTATCCCGATACTATAAGCAATCTCAAGAATTGAACCATCTGATTTGTGTATGCCTGTTACAAGATAATAAAAATCATTAAATACATCCCCTACACTTACATCAGTATTAAATGTCATAATTGTAAATGCTGAACCAAAAAAAACTATAAGTGATACAAATACCAGCTTAATATATTCAAGCCATTTCTTATCTGGCTCCGGCATTTTATATTCAACAATAAATTCTGGTTCACCAATATTTTGTATTGTAATATCAGGATGGGATTTCTGTATTATCCCAATAACTTTCATCACTGAAAAAGCAAGTATTTCATTTTTATTCCCTTTTACGGTATATAAAACTGTACTTCCAATTTCCTTAACCATATTATTGTCAGCTGAATATATCTCTGCTATATCTTGTAATAATATTTTCTTATTCATTACCTGTACATTCTGGTCAACTTTCAGATATACTACACTAGCTTTCATTAATATTTCCATCCTTTATATAGAAATCCCTGGACTGTCTGTATTATTATTCAGGCAGGTTTAATTTACCATGGGTAAAACTAAAAGCAGCAATTCCAATATCCGGTTCTTCCTCATATGTCCTCTCCACAAACCTGCCATTGGCATATTCTGCCCTTGTATTGCGCAGGGTTGCCAGATAGCATACTGTTGTAATAATCATTATTCCAAAAACAACTGCAATAAGCCATACCTTATTTTTCTTCATAATATATTCCCCCATTCCTGGCTGGCGGACAAATATCCGCCTTACGAAAAATTTATCTAATTAATTAAATCCAACAGGATTTTTAACCTGTAAATAGTATGGCTTATATATTTTTTAATATACATTATTTAAAATAAAAATCAGCATCTTGCTTTTTCACGCAGGTTTTTCAAAATCTTTTTCTCAAGCCTGCTCACTTGTACCTGGCTTATTCCAAGCTCTTTAGCGGTCTCTGTCTGTGTCATGTCTTTGTAATATCTGTATTCTATTAATTTTCTTTCTTTTTCATCTAATCCTGCCAGAAGTTCTTTTAAAAGGATATGGTTTAAAAGCTTCTCTTTCTCTTCATCCTGCGCTGAACCATCAAACCCTGTAGCAGCACCGCCGCCTTTTGAAGAAGTGGATATATAACTTGCACTCCCCTGGCAGTTTTTCACAATCTGGTCTACCATATAGATATCCTTTCCCTCTGACTGGTACACCGTCCTGTAAATCGAATCAACTTCACTGTTTGCTTCAAGTGCCAGCACTATATCTTCTGGCGTAAGTTCTGTAACAGCAGCTATTTCCTTAATTGTCGCAGTCCTTCCAAGTTCCTGCCCAAGTGTATCAGCAGCTTTCTTTACTTTCCAGCCATTTTCCTTAATTGTCCTGCTTACTTTAATCATTCCATCGTCCCTTAAAAAGCGTTTTACCTCCCCGGTTATCATAGGTACGGCATAAGTCGAAAATTTTACACCAAACTGCATGTCAAAATTGTCTATTGCCTTAATAAGACCTATGCATCCTATCTGGAAAATATCGTCAACATCATAACCCCTGCCTGTAAACCTTTTTACAATATTCCATACAAGACCAACATTTTCTTCAACAATTTTGTTCCTTGCTTCCTTATCTCCTGCACGTGCTTTTTTTAATAATTCCATAATGTCCATATGCACATACCATCCTTAACAGCACAAATTTATTCCCCGTCTTCACAAAGCCCTATAGTTTTTTCCATAAATACTTTTGTTCCCTTTCCTGGAACGGATTCCACCTCCAGCTTGTCCATAAATGCTTCCATAAATGCAAAGCCCATTCCTGAACGCTCCCATTCAGGCCTTGTTGTATAAAGTGGTTCCATTGCTTTTTCTATGTCATTTATACCCTTGCCATAATCTTCTATCATAATACTTATATCATTATTATGTATAACACATTCCATTACAATGCTGCCTTCCTTATTTTCATACCCATGTATAATGCAGTTGGTTACAGCTTCGGAAACTGCTGTTTTTACATCTGACATCTCCTCTAATGTGGGATTAAGCCTTGTTATATATGCTGCCACAACCGTCCTTGCAAATGCTTCATTTTCTGAACAACTTTCAAATATAATTTTCATACTTAACCTCCAAAGCCTTTATTGCATCTTCAGGCGTATCATATTTTTCAATTATCTTATATAAACCTGATATCTTAAATATCCTGTCCACTGCACTCCCTACATTTGTTACACACGCCCTGCCTCCAAGAAACATAACCTTCTTATACCTGCCCATCAGAAGCCCTATTCCTGAGCTGTCCATAAAACCTACATCTTTAAAGTCAAATATAATATGTTTTACATCCCCTGCTTCTATAAGCCTGTCCGAACGTTCCCTTAATGATAAAACTGCATGGTGGTCTAAATCCTGTGTTACATATACAACCAGGCAGTTTTTATATAGTTCATAATGGAACCCTGCCAAATTTTCCCTAAGCATAGTAATCCTCCTTAAATTTATTGAAATAGAATTCACCACAAAGCAAAAAAGTACCCTGCCAGAATAACAAATAATGTAATTCTGACAGGGTACTGTCTTTATCTGGTATTGTACCATGGATTTCACCCGCCGAGTTCACGCAGCCTGCTGTTTGCATCTGCCACCCTTGGTGAACCAGGATAATCATTAATTATTTTTTCATAGTACTCTCTTGCCTTTTCAGGCTTTGATGTCTGCTGGTATGTCCTTCCTAAGAAATACATTGCATCTGTATTGTCAGGATTATATTCAAGTGCCTCCTGTAAGAATTTCTTTGCTTTGTCATAATCTTTTGCACCTGCATATTCATTCTCACCATTATAAGCATCCCTGCCTTGTATATAAAGGCTTTCACTTGCCTTTTCAAATGATGCCTCTGCAACTTTATTATATATCTTCTTTGCAGAAGCATTTTCAAGTCCTGAACTGTCAATCTCTTTCAGGTTGCGTGCTGCTTTCTCCATATCTTCATTAAGGAACAAATTTGCTGCTTTAAGAAGCTTTTCATATGTCTCCAGAAGGTTTTCACCCTGGGCATTATCCCCGCCCTGCAGCTCTTCTATCTCATTCTGGAGATTTTTAACCTTTGCCTGCAATGTTTCATTCTGGCTTTTTAATACTGTTAAATCACTGTCTGCCGCTGCCTGGTCCTCACTGTACTTCTTAAAATCATCATTGGCATTGCCTGCCTGTGAAGACTTCATATGCGGCATTATAAGAAAATACATTACAGCAAGCCCGGTAATTATGCCTATAATAACATTTAAGAAAGGCAGCACAGAAGGTTTCTCCTCTTTATAAGGGGTTATTGTCTTATACTGGTCACTTTCTTCAAGACGTGGCAGCGTTTTCCTTGTGCTGGTTTTAGGCTCTTCGGCTTTAACAGCAAAATGTTCTGTCTTCGGACGGATATCTGAAAGTTCCTGTAAATATGCTAAAGTAGTTGTATTAGTTACATCAATCTTAATAATATTATTCAGTATCTTTAAAGCCTTAGTACGGTTATCCTTCTTGTCTGACATCATATAAAGCAAAGCAAGCAGCTGGTTTGCACGTATAAACTTCGGATTCTGGCTTGTAACCTTTTTAAGCTGTATAATTGCCATATCCTCATCACCATGCTTTGCAGAATCCAGTGCTGAATTATATTTCCTTATAATCTGGCTGTGCATCTCCAGTTTATTTGGGTTAGATTGTATTTCATTTATATACATATCTGCATCATTATTCTCGTCCTGGTAATGCTTGCTTATAACCCATTCACTTAAAGCGGAAACTATCTCACCTGTTTCAAAATATATAAGCCCAAGCAGGTTTCTTGCATTTGTATTTAATTTGTTAAATTGCAGGCTTTGCTTAAGTGAAGCTATTGCTCCTGTCAAATCCCTGATTTTTGCCTGTCCAAGTGCTTTATTATAATATATATTTGATAAACTTATAATCTTCCAGTAATCCCTCAAATCCTGGCCGCAGTTACTGCACCATGTTCTCCTGAATGGCACAGAAGCGTTACATCTTGGACAGTTCATGATTCCTCCACCCACTCTATAGATTTGTTTTTGACATTTTCATTACCTGTTACAGTATTGTTAATAATAGACTGTACCAAATCTGTAACATCAGTTGTCTTATTGCCATAAATAGCATCTTCTGCCTGTTCAATATCAAGGCTTGGCTGGAACTTCGCCAACTCTGCTTCAAAATCCATATTACACTACCTCCTGTTAATCATCAACAAATATCCTCCGCAATTACCGGCATAAAAGTATACTATTCTCCAATATTATATACTATAATTCCTGCACCACGCCTTGCATATTCTACATGATGGTTCTCTTCTGTAACTAATACCTTTACTCCGTTGATAGTTATGGCAGTTCCCGGGTTTACAACTTTATTAATAGTAATCCTGGCAGCATTTGCCTTGCCCATCTGGTCTAATATTTCCTGCTCCCTTTTAGCAAGTTCGTTGACCCTTGTATCACATTCTATTTTACTGCGCATAAGCTGGATACGCCTTTTGGAAAGTTCAGGGTTATCTGCCTTTGCAAGTGCCTGCTGTACCTTTTCAAGTGCATCAACAACTGTCTTTAATGATTTTTCGCTTTCCTCTTTGTTCTGCTTGCACTGTGCAAGCAGTGCAAACAAATCACCATCCACCCCGGCTTTTATCTCTGTCCTGACCTCCGACATATTGCCTATGATATTGGCACTTATACACCGCATTGCCGATACAGAACCACCTACTATAACACCATACTTTCCAGAAACAATTATATCCTGCCCTGCCTCAATCCTTGTATTCATAATAGCATTTGCCTGTACATCGCCCTTACATGTAATACATGACTGCTCAAAGAACTTGCCCTTGACATTGCCGCCTGCCTCTATCGAACCTTTTCCATTTCCCTGCATCCCATTTTTAAGTACAACATCATTCTTTGCAGAGAGCGCAGCCTGCTCAACATATCCGTCAACAATTATAGAGCCTTTCTGTGATGTTACACTGACCCCTGAAAATACATTGCCACGGATATGTATATCATTCTGGAATTCTATATCCCCTGTGGTATATGATACATCTCCCTCTACTACCAGTTCCTTGTCTACAACAAGCCTTTCTGCGATATAAGTTACCTTCCCGTCATATTTTGCTGTATATACCGTACCTGTCTGGTCAACAGTAAACCCTTTACCTTTTAATTTGGCTAAATCCTTGCCTTTTTTGGCAAGAATAGAGCCGCCATATACATTTATGCCATCCTGGCTTCCCGTTGCCGGATGGTATACAACAATACGTTCCCCTTCTACTACAGACGGAACACTGCCATATTCTGAATAATCAACTGAACCATCTTTTAAAATCTTTGGTCTTGTGTCAACTTTAGTATCAAATAAAAATTCATACCATCCGTCTTTGCCATCTGTTGCTGGTGTTGCCTGCGCAAATTTGACTACCTGGCCATAAGCTTTCTTCTCCAGCAGGTTTTTCAATACCTCTGTGCTGACACCATGGACTATCCCCAAATCCTTTACAAGCCCTATAATTGATTCTAATGTATTTTCCGTGCCTTCATCTGGTTTAGTCATACATATATATGCTGCATTCTCATCATCAGATACTGTTATCTGGACATTACAAATACCCTTTTCTACAACATTTTCTTCCATAAAATCCCTCCTCTGTTAAATTTTCCAACCAGCATTTTGTTAAGAGCAGAGTTACTTATCTTGATTATATATGAGTTTGCCATATATTGCAAGAACCCGGCCAATACTTAACTAAAAGTTAACACTATTTATATTTAATTTGGCAACTTGGCAAGTTCTTCTAAAACTTTATCCATCATTGCCTGGTATCTGGAAAGCTTGCCCCTTTCTTCTTCTATCTTCGCTGCCGGGGCTTTGTTTATAAACTTTTCATTGCCAAGCATCCCGTTTACACGTTTTAATTCACCTTCAAGGCGTTTCTTTTCTTTCAGAAGCCTTTCTTTTTCTTTTGCAAAGTCAACAAGGTCTGAAAGCGGCATATAAATTGTTGCATTGCTGGTAACTGCTGATACTGCGTTTTCCTCTATGCCTGTTTTATCTGTCTGCACTGCCACTTCTGAAGCATAAAGCATATGTGCAAATGAACCTGAAAGCCTTTTTAATGTTTCTGCTGTTTCCCCATTATCTGCCACTATATAAACTTTTGCCTTGCGTGACGGGGCAACATCCATAGATGTGCGTGTGTTACGTACTGCCCTTGTAAAAGCTTTCATAATTCCTGCATCCTGTTCTGCTTCTTTATTATCCCATTCTTCTTTATATTCCGGCCATGCAGATACCATTATTGATTCTTCTTCTGACTGTATTGTGCAGAATATTTCTTCTGTAATAAATGGCATAAATGGGTGAAGAAGTTTAAGTGAAGCCACAAGCACGGTTTTTAATGTCCAGAATGCAGCATTGGCAGATTCTTTGTCATTTTCCTTATTAAACAGCCTTGGCTTTACAAATTCAATATACCAGTCACAAAATTCTGTCCATATAAAATCATTTATTTTCTGTACAGCTATGCCAAGTTCATACTTCTCCATATTTTCTGTAACTTCCCTGGCAAGTGTATTAACTGCTGAAATTATCCATTTGTCAACAGCACATAAATCATTATATGCAGGCTCTGTAATTTTATTATCCCCAAGGTGCATCATTATAAAACGTGAAGCGTTCCATACTTTGTTAGCAAAGTTACGGCTTGCCTCAACACGCTCCCAGTAGAAACGCATATCATTTCCTGGTGCATTTCCTGTAACAAGTGTAAAACGCAACGCATCTGCGCCATATTTGTCAATTACTTCAAGCGGGTCTATTCCATTGCCAAGCGACTTGCTCATCTTGCGTCCCTGTGAATCACGTACAAGCCCGTGTATAAACACTGTATCAAATGGTACACTGCCTGTCTGCTCTATGCCCGAAAACATCATACGCATAACCCAGAACGGAATTATATCATATCCTGTAACAAGTGTGCTTGTTGGATAAAAATAATCCATTTCTTCTGTCTTTTCTGGCCATCCAAGAGTTGAAAAAGGCCACAATGCTGATGAAAACCATGTATCAAGAGTGTCAGGGTCCTGGCGCATTGGTTTCCCACACTTTGGACATGTGGCACTGTTTTCTTTAGTAACAGCCATTTCACCACAATCATCACAATAAAACGCTGGTATCTGGTGTCCCCACCAAAGCTGGCGTGATATGCACCAGTCACGTATATTCTCAAGCCAGTGGAAATAAGTTTTCTCAAAGTGTGGTGGTACAAACTTTGTGTCACCATTCTTTACTGCATCTATTGCAGGTTTTGCAAGTGCTTTCATAGATACAAACCACTGTTTTGAAACCCTTGGTTCTACTGTAGTGCCGCAGCGGTAGCATGTACCTACATTATGCGGGTGGTCCTCTGTCTTAAGAAGTGCCCCCTCTGCCTCAAGGTCTTCTACTATCTTCTTCCTTGCCTCATACCTGTCCATTCCTGCATATGCAGGGTAATCATCTGTAATCTTTGCATCTTCTGTAAGCACATTTATAATTTCAAGGTTATGGCGCAGGCCTACCTCAAAATCGTTAGGGTCATGTGCAGGTGTAATTTTAACAACACCTGTACCAAATTCCATATCTACATATTCATCTTCTATAACCGGTATCTGCCTGTGTACCAGTGGCAAATCAAGAGTTTTGCCAACCATATGCTTATAACGCCCGTCATTTGGGTTTACTGCTACTGCTGTATCGCCAAGAAGTGTTTCAGGACGTGTGGTTGCAAGGTCAATATACCCTGTGCCGTCTGTAGTCTTATATCTTAAATGCCAGAAATGCCCTGCCTGGTCTTCATATTCAACCTCTGCATCAGAAATAGATGTAAGGCACTTAGGACACCAGTTAATAATACGCTCCCCCCTGTATATAAGTTCTTTATTATAAAGCTTTACAAATACTTCTTTAACTGCCCTGTTGCAGCCTTCGTCCATTGTAAACCTTTCCCTGTCCCAGTCACATGAAGAACCAATCTTTTTAAGCTGTTCTACAATACGCCCGCCATACTGCTTCTTCCAGTCCCATACCCTTTCAAGGAATTTCTCCCTTCCAAGTTCTTCCTTTGTAGTACCTTCTTTTTTAAGTGTTTCTACAACCCTTGCTTCTGTGGCAATAGAAGCATGGTCAGTCCCAGGAAGCCATAAAGCTTCATATCCCTGCATCCTTTTAAAACGTATAAGGATATCCTGTAAAGTATTATCAAGTGCATGCCCCATATGGAGTTGTCCTGTAATATTTGGCGGAGGCATAACGATAGTAAAAGGTTTTTTATCCCTGTTTACCTCTGCATGGAAATATTTTTTATCCAGCCATTTTTCATAAGTCCTCTGTTCAATATCAGAGGGATTATAATTTTTCTCTAATTCTTTAGCCATAAAGATTCCCCTTTCTAAAACAAAAAAACCCTTTGCTATAAGCAAAGGGCGGATGTACCGCGGTACCACCTTTTTAACACAGTAAATGGTGCTTACGCAGACATTACTGCCTTTTATACCTGTAACGGGATATCCCGCCGCTTCCTACTAAGCAAGCCCTTTCAGAAACGGTGCTCAAAAGCTACCTTCCATAACACACATTCCTGTGAAGCCTTGCAGCCCGTGGGCTTCCACTCTCTAAAGGTGTATGCCATGTACTCCTCTTTATCATTGCATTTAATAATGTTATTAATATTTATTAATATTTGTTATCTTTAAAAAATTATGCAATCTTTGATTTTGCAATTTCCACAAGTGCTGTAAAACCTTCAGGGTCACTTATTGCCATTTCTGAAAGCATCTTCCTGTTAAGGTTTATATCTGCAAGCTTAAGCCCATACATAAACTTGCTGTATGAAAGGCCATTAAGCCTTGCTGCTGCATTAATACGTGCAATCCAGAGTCTCCTGAACTCCCTTTTTCTCTCTTTCCTGCCTGCGAAGGAAGAATTAAGAGCCCTCATAACGGACTGTTTTGCAACTCTGTACTGTTTAGACCTTGCTCCCCTGTAACCTTTTGCAAGCTTTAATACCCTGTTATGCTTTTTTCTTGCATTTAAACCGCCTTTAATACGTGCCATCTCAACTTTCCTCCTTAATTATTTTGAATATGGTAATATACGCTTCATCATCTTAGCGTTTGTAGTATCAATTTCTACTGCTTTTCTAAGCCTTCTTTTCCTTTTAGGTGACTTTTTGGTTAAAATATGGTTTTTATTTGCATTCATTTTCATAAGCTTTCCCGTTCCTGTAACTTTGAAACGTTTAGCTGCTGACCTCTTAGTCTTCATTTTTGGCATAATTATATTTCCTCCTTAACTTGTGATTATCTATTATAAAACCATTTTCTGGCTTTTCTAAAGACTGCCTGGCATACAGGCAAACTTTACTAGCGTTTTTGTGATAAAAACATAACCATGGAACGCCCTTCCATCTTTGGCGCTTTGTCTATTACAGAAATATCCTCAAGCAGTTCATAAAAGCTGTCAAGAATCTGCTTGCTGTAACTTATATGCGCCATCTCACGCCCACGGAAACGTAATGCAACTTTAACTTTATCACCTTTGGAAAGAAACTTCCTGGCCTGGTTAGCCTTAGTATTAAGGTCGTTCTTGTCTATATTAGGTGACAGCCTTACTTCTTTTACTTCCATAGTCTTTTGTTTCTTTTTAGCTTCCTTTTCCTTACGTGCAAGTTCATAACGGTATTTGCCATAATCAATAATCTTGCATACAGGCGGCTTTGCCCCTGGCGCAATCTTGACAAGGTCAAGTTCTGCTTCACGTGCCAGCTTCATAGCCTCTTTAGCTGGCATAATACCTAACTGCTCCCCAGTTTCACTAATCAGCCGGACTTCCTTATCCCTGATTCTTTCATTAATCATTAACTCGCTAATGGTAGTACACCTCCAAAAATAAAATAATATGAAAAAAACGTGGAAAGCAAAGACAATCCACGTTTATCTATTAATATATATGCGTAAAATACAGAAATTATATCCTCTGCATGTAATATACCTGATATACCAATAATAAAACCCAGGTCACTTATATGTGCCAAGGTGAGAGTGGATTACTCTACTTCGTTGCTGTTCTCCTGATTCTGTACAGCATATAAGATAGTATCACATGAGGAAATACTTGTCAAGATTAAAATTTTAAATATTTCACATATGTTACATACTGCCAGTGTTTATGGCTGTACGCAGTACTTCCATAACGCCGCCTTTATCATTTGAAGGGGCTGTATGTTTTGCTATTTCCTTTAATGAAGGGTGCGCATTTTCCATTGCATAGCTTTCCCCGCACTGTAATAGCATATCCCTGTCATTAAGATAGTCACCAAATGCCATACATTCATATGGTTTTATTCCATACTTGTCCTGTAACTCCCTTATAGCAGCCCCCTTATTGACAGACTTGTCCGCTATATCAATCCAGCAGTCCCCGGAAAGCACCGCCTTAAGCCTGCTATGGAAATCCCCCAGTTTTTTATACCTTTCCTCCGCTTTATGCCCTTCTATAAAGACAGCAATTTTAATAATCCTGTCCTTTTTTATACACTCCTTTAAACCAGAAACAAATTCCAGTTTTTCATAATACATATGTGCATTTCTTTCCGCTTCCCCAGATGAATGTTCCATATAGGCAGACTTTTCACCACTAAGGATAATAGATAACTTTTCCCTTTTGCTGAATTGTTCTATACAATAGATAACATCCTCTTCCCGCATCTGGTTAATATAAACAAGTTCCCTGCCAGCAAAAACCAGCCCTCCATTATCAGCCATAATAAATAGCCTGTCCCAGATTCCAGGAAACAGTTTGCAGATATTATAATATTGCCTGCCACTTGCAATAACCATTTTTATTTCCTTATGCTTTACCACCCATTCATCAAACCCGGCAGGGACTTTTTTATTACTATCCAGCAAAGTGCCATCCAAATCCGTAGCAATCAATTTTATGCGTGTATTTTCCATATTGCCTGTAATAACCTTATTACCAGTATCTTTATTTAACATTATGCCTCCAGCTTTTATCCATTACCAGATAATTAATTTATGCTTCATCACGTATAGTAATAGAAGTAATTACAGGCTGCTGCTCTGGCGGGATTGTTCCATTATTATCCACCGGCTGTGCATCCTGGCACACAGCATCCACTACTTCTATGCCTTCTGTTACATACCCAAAGACCGCATAATCCCCGTCTAAAAACAAACTATCCTGGTGTACAATAAAAAACTGCGAACTTGCACTGTTATTACTGCTTGACCTTGCCATTGAAATTGCCCCTCTTGTATGTGACAGATTATTAGCATATCCATTATTAGCAAATTCACCAATAATTGTTTTGCCAGAACCTCCCATTCCTGTGCCTTCAGGGTCTCCTCCCTGCATCATAAACCCTTCCATAATCCTGTGGAATGTAAGCCCGTTATAAAAACCATCTTTAGCCAGGGAAACAAAATTTTTAACTGTTATTGGCGCAGACTTCTCATCCAGTTCAACAGTAATTTTCCCATAATCCTTAATTTCAATATCTGCATAACACCTCCCGCCAGTATCTGCCTGTGTACCCCCGCTGCCAGAAGAAGTATCTTTATTATCTTCCTGCTGCTCCTGCCCTGCTGTCTGCTGCCCGGAACTGCCATTATCCTTCTGCCTGTTATAAATAACAATTGCTATACATGCAACAACCAGGACAACTGCCAGGACAATAAGCATAGGTACTATTTTCTTCCCATTCTGTTCTTTTAATTGTTTAGCCAATTTAACAATACCTCCTGTAATTTAATTTATTTATATAGTTTACTCCTATTTGCCTTATATGTAAAATATTATTTTTTCTTTTTTCCTTGGCAGCCGTTATTATCTTTGTTATACTTATAATACTTAAGAAACCATTTAAACCCACAACGGAGGGAGGATATTATGCAGTATGATGATGAAAAAGATTATATTATACGTATGATTAAAGAGGCCACAAGAATCCTGTTTTCACTATTACTTGGCAAAGAATATAAACAGGTTATATTGCCACAGGAAAATAAGTATGAAGTTTCAGGCAACAAGCTTGATATGTATAAAGATATGGCAGACCAGGGAAAAATTAATGAAGCAGAAAATATCCTTTTAGAAAACATTGATTACAGTAATAAAGACGAAGTAACTGCTGCTGTCCTTTTCTACCAGTATATAAGCAACAAAGGCAGCAGGTTTTTAAAACAAAATAATTATTCAGAAGAAGAAGTGTATTATGGCTTAAAATCATTGGCAAAAAAAGCAGGATATAAAGAAGTATGTGATATCCTTGAATAATCCCTGCCCCCGCTATATAATAAGCTGCCATAATAAAATAAATATTGGAAATTTTTTAAAAAAAGTATTGACAGGATTTTGTTTTGGTGATATTATAGTCACTGTCAGTGCGTTACAGATATCAATTTAATATGCGGAAGTGCTGGAACTGG
>DKYP01000116.1:30223-45037 GCA_002499945.1 Lachnoclostridium sp. UBA7097 | reverse complement strand
GTTCAAGTCCCTTCTTCCGCATTAGTTAAAAACCAAGGCAAATCTTTATTTTATAAGGGTTTGCTTATTTTTTACCCAAATCCCGGAATAATTGTTCTGTTATATAATAAATGGAATAAAACAGGCTTCTTTTGAAGCCTGTTTTTCATTATATTATTATGCAAGCCCTCTTTTCTTTAATATCCTCTTTTCTATTACCGAGAATATACATTTATCAATTATTATTCCAACTGCCACTATAACAACCATTACAAGCATAACCTGGTTAATATCGGCAAGGTCACGCCCCATTATAAGTGTCTGTCCAAGACCTATGGATGTTGTCATAACCTCACCTGACATTAATGCCCTCCATGCAAATGACCAGCCCTGTTTTAAACCTGATACAAGTTCAGGAAGGCTTGCAGGGAATATTACATTTATATACATCTGCTTTTTAGTTGCCCCCATTGTAAGTGCTGCTTTTGTATAGATTGGCTGTATATTTTTAATAGCATTGTCAACTGAAATTGAAATACTAAAAGCCGAACCCATAATGACAACAAAGAGTATGGCATTGGTTGAAAGCCCGAACCAGAGTATTGAAAACGGAACCCAGCATACACTTGGAAGTGTCTGTACACCTAATACAACTGGTTTAAGGTTTTTCTGTAAATATTTGAAATGGTTTATAAGAAGCCCTACCGCAATACCTATAATAACAGCTATAACATAACCCACTATGCCACGCATAAGTGAATTAAATGTTGCTTCAAAAAGAGTCCCGTCACTGCAAAGTTCAACAAACCTTTTTGCAACACCTGCCGGTTCCGGGACTGCATATGGTTTCCACAACCCAAGCACATCAACACCAATCCAGTAAAATCCCTGCCATGCTGCTATAAGTATTACAAGAAATATTATCATTCCCATCAGACAGCCTCCCCTCTGACCTGTTCCATAATCTGGTGCCTTAATTCAACAAACTCAGGTGAATAGACATGTCTTGGCCTTGGTATGTCAATACTTATTATGCTTGCTATACGCCCTGTATCAGGGGAAAGTGCAACTACCCTGTCACCAAGGTATACTGCTTCTTCAACACTATGTGTTATAAATAAAATTGTTTTCTTTGTTTCCATCCAGATTCTCTGCAGTTCTTCCCTGAGCCTGTTTGATGTCTGCTTATCAAGGGCAGAAAACGGTTCATCCATAAGCAGGACTTTTGAATCCATAGTAAGTGCCCTTGCAAGTGCAGTCCTCTGCCTCATGCCTCCCGAAATCTGGTGTATAGGATAATCTTTATAATCCTGTAAATGCACCATTTCAAGGTAATGCATGGCTTTCTTCTCCTGCTCTTCCTTCGGGACACCAGCAAGTTTCATTCCAAACTTGACATTTTCTATAACGTTAAGCCATGGGAAAAGCCCATGTTCCTGGAACATAACTGTCCTGTCTGCACCAGGCCCGTTTACTTCTTCACCATCAAGCAGTATTTGCCCGCCTGTAGGTTTTTCAAGCCCTGCCACAAGGTTTAAAAGTGTACTTTTGCCACAGCCTGACGCCCCTACTATACAGACAAACTCCCCGCTTTCAATTTCCAGGTCTATTTCATTAAGAGTCGCTTTTTCACTATTCTCAAAATGTTTTTTAAGCCCCTTAAGTACTAATGCCATATAAGTTCTCCTTCCGGCAGTTCAGAAATAAACCCTTCTGACTTGCTTATATCTGCAAAACCAGTAACAGACGGTTCGTTAACTTCTGTGCTTACACCAATACGCTCAAAGGCCTTGCTTATAATATCTTCTCCAAGAGCCTTTCCTGTAGCTTCTTTTAATTCATTATTAATTGTCTTAAGGGAATTTTCCCTGTCATCATTTACTTTCTTGGTTGCTTCCTCATGCTGTTTAAGAAATTTATCAACAATTTCAGGGTTTTCATCCATAAACTCCTTTCTTACAACAACAACTGCAACATCATACTCACCATTCTCATAAATCTCATTATAATCAAGAACCATTTCTGCGTCATTTTCAAGAAGTGTAGCACCCCATGGTTCTGGCACAAGTGCAGCATCAATATCACCACGCTCCATTGTATTGGCAACATCAGCATTGGCAACTGCGCTTACCTTAACTGTACCCCCGCTTGTATCAGGTTTAAGGTTATTATCTGCAAGCAGCTTTAAAAGGCAAAGATGCTGTGTATTTCCAATCTGTGGTATGGCAACTGTTTTTCCATCTAAATCTGCCACGCTGTTAATATCTGCACCTTTTCTCTTAACAAGCACTGCACCACCTTTTGTTGCGCTTGATATAATTACTACATCACCTTTTGACTTAACATTTGCGCTTATAGCAGGTACAGGCCCGATATACCCTATATCTATATCACCAGAAAATAATGCTTCAACCTCCGCAGGACCAGCATTAAATGCAGTCCATTTTACATTTACATCATCTCCAAGGCTTTTATCAAGCGTACCCTCTGCTTTCATAAGGAGTGCCTGCGCATGGGTAATATTATTAAAATAACCAACATTTACTTCTTTTTCCTTATCAGAACCCTTTCCACATCCGGCAACACCAAAGGCCGTTACTGCAATAAGACCTGTTAATAAAATCTTTTTTAAATTATTCTTTATCATAATTAAAACCTCCTTACTTCATTCAATGTATCATAGTTTACGATAAATATATCCAGAAATTAACAACTATATATGATAACGTTACCACTTGATTTTTCCCTTATAAAATGCTAATATAACAAATATTACTTTTCGTGTTATAATACTTATTAATACTAAATTAGATAACGTTATCACAATAAATACAATTAAAACAACTGCTTTTTTATAGTTTTCTCATAAAACTAATCTTATATACTTTTTATATAGGGAAAGGGCTTATATATGTCATTAAAAAAAATTGCAGAACTTGCCAATACATCAGTATCCACTGTTTCACGTGTATTAAACACGCCTGGCCATACATGCCATACACCAGGGCTGTCTGAAAAAATATGGGAAATCGCAAAAGAACTTGAATATATCCCAAATGAAGCAGCAAGGAATTTAAGAATGGGAAATAATACAACAGAAGAAACATTCTATGCAGATATTTTACTTACCCGTTTTGACTCAATAGATAAAGACCCGTTTTTTGCTGAACTTTTTATACATATTAAGGAAGAACTCCTTGCCAGTAACACTTTGCTTGGTGAAACTTTAAATTTTACTGATATTATGTCACTTAGTGAAAAAGATGCCTCCACGAAGGCTGTGCCTTATAAAACATCCTCAAAAGTAATTGAGGAAAGCCCTGCCGCTTCACCTGCATTTATTTCCAAAAAACGTAATACAGGGCTTATCCTGCTTGGAAAATGCCCACAGGGGCTTTTTCCTGTCCTTAAGAAAAGATACCCTTATATAGCAGGGATAGACAGAAACCCTACAGATTATGAGTATGATGAGGTAATATGCAATGGTATAACTGCTGCAAGAAAAGCTGTAGAATACCTTATAAAGCTTGGACACAATAACATTGCATATATAGGCGACTGCACATTTGAATCAAGGTACACAGGTTATTACCAGACACTTCTTGACCATAAGATACCCTTAAATTATGCCAATGTACACCAGACCGGACAGACCGAAAAGGAAGGTTTTATGGTTATGGAAGATATAATAAAATCCAAAGAAAGGCCTTCTGCGGTATTCTGTGCCAACGACATTACCGCCATAGGCGTATTAAATGCTTTAAAATCCAATAAAAAGAGAGGGTATCTGCCATCAGTAATATCTATTGATAACATCTGCCCTTCCCAGAAAACAACCCCTATGCTTACCACAATAGACATTCCCAAAAAGGAAATGGCACACCTTGCTGTCATGCTGCTTCTTGACAGGAAAGCGGGCAGGCACAGGGAAAATATACGTATTGAACTTCCATGCAGGCTGGTTGAACGTGACAGCTGCACATACAATTATTAATATACTGCACGCTAGAAAAATTTACCGTGCAGTATATTCGGATGCGCACGGCCGCATAAGGAATTATGCCGCTTTGCGGCTGCGACCGGCGCAATACTCAACTGCCGGTTTCACCGGCGTTGAGTATAAATTACATAAGTGTAGTAAAACCGCCGCCTGATGGTACAGATGCTGGTGCTGCACCTGTTATGGCAGATGCTGCCACCGTCTGGCTGCCTGACGTCTGTGCAGCAGAAACTGCTGAATCAACGTTTTCTGCTATTGCCGCCATTGTAGTTCCTAAATCATTATTTTCCAGAAATTCTTCAATACTCTCTCTTACTGCTTCTTTCCTCATAATACTATAACTTGCATTAATTGCAGTATTCATGCTTACATTCATAGCACCCGAAGAAGTGCCCTTTCCTCCGCCGCTTCTGATGTATTTAATCTGGGCTTTCAGATATTCCATATCAGCTTTCAGAAGCTCCAGGTCCTCATCCTTGCGGCGTTCCTTCTTACGCTGTTCCCTGAAATCAACTGATGCTTTATCCTGGCTTCCATATTTATCAGCAGCTTCCTCTTCTTTCATATTTGCCAGCTTAACTTTAGCTATACGTACCATTTTATTTGCATGTGTTATTGCCATAGTAACTTCCTGTGAATCATACTTCCCGCTTGCAGACTTCCGCCGCAGACTTACCAGCGCATTCTTTGCCTTATATACAGCATTTCCTGCCTGTGTAACATTCTTCGCTTTTGAAATTGTAGCAGAAACTTTCTTAAACTGGTAATTTAAAGCCTTTTTTACTGTTTTGTTCTTTTCATTGCTGGTTTTATAACGTTCCCTTGCCTTTTTCATATCCTCAAGAAGCCTGTTCATATAGTCAATATCATCTTCATTAAAACCATATGTCCTGTTTCCTTTTTTGCCTTCCTCTTCTTCTGCAAGAAGGGCAAGTTCCTCATCCGTCAGCACGCCATCCTGCTTCCCTGCTTTATCTTCTGTTCCAGCATTATTTATAGCATCCTGCAGCCCGTTCCCATTACTTACCACCTGTGCCTGCTTGCCATATGCCTCCTGTGCCGCATTAAAATCCTTTGCATTCCCTTGTGGCACTACTGTACTTTCTGCCATGCCGGCACCATTATTTACAGATTCATCCTGCATCCAGTACCCTATATCCTCCTGGCTTACAATAGAAGAAATCCTTGCAAAATTCCCTGGAAGTGCATAAGCACTGTTATTTATCCCTTGTGCACTATTAGCACTTGTCCTGCTGCCTGCCTGTGAATAAGCACTGGCAGCATTCTTCCTTGCAGCAGCTGTAGTCCTGCTTCTCCCGTTAGCAGAATATGTCCGCCCTGCCTGGTTTCCAAAATTACCATCCGTGGTTATAAATCCATTCATAAGCAACTCCATTTCCTTATATATAGCAACCGCCAGAACGCCGCTTACTCATCCCGGCAGCCGCTTTAATATAATAATTATCCACAAAACCAGATATACTTATTTTACTTATCGGCAATTATGGTTAATTACTTTATAAAGAATTTAACAGATTTCTGCACCCGCTGGCATATTTTTCTCAGGTGACACAAGCGCAAGGTTTCCATCAGCATCTTCAGCACAAAGAAGCATTCCTTCTGATAAAACCCCCGCAAGTTTTGCCGGCTTAAGGTTTACAAGGACCATTACCTTCTTTCCAACCATTTCCTCTGCTTTATAATACTGCTTTATCCCTGATACAATCTGTTTTACCTGGCTTCCAACTTTAACCTGTGAGCAAAGAAGCTTTTTAGACTTTTTAACCTCTTCACATGCTATAATCTCGCCAACCTGGAACTGCATTTTTTCAAAATCCTCAAATGTAATTTCTGGTTTTGGTTCAATATCAATTACTTCTTCATCTTCCTTGCCACCACCATTTGCTGCCGCCTGTAGTGCACTGATTTCTTCTGCCTTTGCAAGCACCTCTTCCATATCATGCCTTGCAAATAAAATTTCTGGTTTTTCTGTAACTTTTGTGCCTGGTGCATACAAACCAAACTTATCCATATCACCAACGCTCTTTTTAACTGCATTTAACTGCCCTAATATTTTTCCTGTAGTTTCTGGCATAAATGCTTCAAGAAGGCTTGCACCTGTTACAATGCTTTCTATAAGGTTGTAAAGAACCGTTGAAAGCCTGTCTTTTTTACTTTCATCCTTGCCAAGTATCCAGGGTTCAGTTTCATCTATATATTTGTTACACCTTTTAAATACCAGAAATACTTCTGTAATTGCATCTGCAACACGCAGTTTTTCCATTTTTTCTGCAACCTTTTTATATGCAGCAGTTACAAGAGATTTAAGTTCATTATCAACTGGTTCTTCTATACCCTTATTTTCAGCCACGCCGCCAAGGTATTTATTAGTCATGGAAATTGTCCTGTTTACAAGATTTCCAAGTGTATTTGCAAGGTCAGAATTAACCCTTTCTGTAATAAGCTCCCATGAAACTACCCCGTCATTGTCAAACGGCATTTCATGGAGTACAAAATAACGTACAGCATCTACGCCAAATACATCTACAAGGTCATCTGCATAAATTACATTCCCCTTAGACTTGCTCATTTTGCCATCATTCTGCAGAAGCCACGGATGCCCGAATATCTTCTTTGGCAGCGGAAGCCCAAGCCCCATAAGCATAACAGGCCAGTAAATAGTATGAAAACGCAGTATATCCTTACCTATAAGGTGCAGGTCCGCAGGCCAGAACTTGGCAAAAAGGTCTTCCCCGCCCTCTAATTCATTACCACCATCTACATCATAACCAAGCCCTGTAATATAATTGCTAAGCGCATCTATCCATACATATACAACATGCCCTTCATCAAAATCCACAGGAATGCCCCATTTAAATGATGTACGTGATACACATAAATCCTGGAGCCCTGGGAGAAGGAAATTATTCATCATCTCATTTTTACGTGATTCAGGCTGTATAAAATCAGGATTTTTATTAATATGCTCTATAAGCCTGTCTGCATATTTGCTTAATTTAAGGAAATATGCCTCCTCCTTTGCCGGCTGGCACTCCCTGCCACAGTCAGGACATTTGCCATCAACAAGCTGTGAAGAAGTAAAAAACGATTCACATGGTGTACAATACATTCCCTCATAGAATCCCTTATAAATATCACCTTGTTCATACAGTTTCTTAAAAATCTTCTGCACCTGTTTCTCATGGTATTTATCTGTTGTACGTATAAATTTGTCATATGACGTATTCATTAAATCCCATATACTTTTAATCTGCCCTGATACATCATCTACAAACTGTTTAGGAGTAATACCTGCTTCTTCTGATTTAATCTCAATCTTCTGCCCATGCTCATCTGTGCCCGTCTGGAAACGCACATCATACCCCTGCTGCCTTTTAAACCTTACAATACTGTCAGCAAGCACTGCTTCATATGTGTTGCCAATATGCGGTTTGCCAGAAGTATACGCAATCGCTGTTGTTAAATAAAACGTCTTTTTTTCTGCCATTATAATTCCTCTCTTTCTAATTTTATTCTTCTAAAATGGAATACACAAAAAAACGCCTTTAAGAAAAACTCTTAAAGACGGAATTACCCGTGTTACCACTTTAATTTATCCCCTGCTTCACAACAAAGGACCTCTGCCACTGCCATCACAGTGTGACGCTATAACAGGCGCACCCGGCGCAGCCTTGGTGGCAACAAATAACCACTTCGGTACGCAGCTCCAAGACCATCTTCAGTAATATTCTGTGCACCCATTCCCACCAGCAGGGCTCTCTGTTTTGCACATAGGATTACTTACTCTTCTTTTCACAGCCTTTAGATTATTATTCTAATAACTTTTTATATTTTAATATTTGTGTGGTGGTTTGTCAAGAACTTATATTTCAGGCTTTTTGCCACTTATTATCTATCCAGCCAGTACCGTTATAAAGCTTACTATTATCCCAGCAAAAAAACCAAAAACATGTGTCAGGAATGACCCCATATTATTATTCGCAAAAATAAAAAATGCTATTACAATTATAATATCCAGCCTGTACCATTTAAGTGCAAAACTCTGTTGAAACTTTAAATAACATACCATAAAAACGGCTATTAATGCAAATATCCCTCCTGATGAACCGCCTCCATAAACAGGTTCTGAATAGCTTATTATAAAAGAACATGCTACTTCCGCTAATACCCGCACAGAAGGAACAAAAAAAGGGCTTTACATTGTCCTATAAACGGGCTGGTTAAAGAACCAACAGCTAATAGTGCAATAAAATTAAAGAAAATCTGTACAAAATTAAAATGCATGAAAATACATGACAGCCACCAGAAATATTCCTGATTAAGATGTTCTATACTTGTAGAACCCCAGTTTTCAAACACTGTCCCCGTTATTTATGAAGCAATATAAACAGGAATAAAACACAATACTAAAATAATTGCCACTATTCTGCATATAGTTAATTACAGTTTTCATAATATCCACCATTTATTCATTAAAAAATTAAGTTTATCATTCCTGCAGATTTTCATTTACGAAATTATCCAACGCCATTATCAAGGAAATAAAAAGGCTCACTAGAAAAAATATAATATTCTCTAGTGAACCTTTTTATTCAATAAGCTCAAATCTAGTTTAATGCACGCACCGCCCTAGTAAAAACCTCTAACAGTTTTTGTTCAATAAATGACATTCTACTCTTTTCTAATACTTTTGTCAAGCACCTATTGCAAAAAATTTATGTGCTTAGGATTATTATTCTTTTTATCTATATATTTTATTATACTGCAAATAAACGAATATGCTTCTTTTATATAAGGATTTTTTTGAAAATAAGATTTATTCTTCTTTATCCTTCCATCTTCATCACAAAACAGATGACAAATTTCTTCCATTTTTTTATTTCTGTTATATTTTGTTTCTGATACCTTCATAATATCATTATACACAAAAAGTAATGTTACAAAGTCATGAATAACCGGATTTCTCATCATGGCATCCCTATTATCCAATTTCTGGAATTCAGGTATCTTTCCAAGTATATTTGCCAATTTTTTTGTTTTACTAAACTTTTTAAGGCTATTAGGTGGTTTCCTTAGTGTGCTAAGAATACAATTATTATGTGCAGCTGCATTTCTTATAAACTTTATAGACCTTAAATAAGTGTAGTAGTTGAATGATGGATAAGTCTGGTAATATAATCCGTACAATTCCATAAAATTTCCAAAAGAAAACAGTTCAACGATATTCCATACAGATAGTTTTTTTGGTTCTTTATACTCATTCAAATGCTTTTCTGCCAAATCTGAACAGAATGAATATTTATTTGCTTTACTCTGTATATCCGCCCCTGCATTTGAATGATACTGGAGAAATAGTCTTACTATATTATACCCATCCTCTTCCGGATTATCACTTAAATCATTCATTAACCGTACTTTTAAATAATGTTCAACATCTAAAGACAACTCTAAAATAATTTTTCTAATATACATATCAAGTTTTGATAATTCTACAAGATATGCAAAATCTAAATTGTAATATTTTTTTGTCCTTGGGTTTATATTATAATTTCTTGCATAAGATTTTAATTTAAAATAGTAATTATTGTATTTTAAAAACTTTTTTGCATCTTCTTTTGAATACAATTCAAATTGTATATTTTTGTCCACCATATCCTGAATCTGTTCTTCTACAGTTAATTTCAGTTTTTCATTTTGTTCCTCCATCTATTATCCCCACTTTATATAAATTTTACATCTGCTTTTTAAATTATTATACGCCAATTACCGACATAATACAACAACCGATTGTACTGCTTCTTCTAGTAATTCTTGCTTTTGCAACACCGCTCTTTTAAAATTTTTTTGAAAAATCTGCTAAATCCTCTTCTAATTTTAATAATAGCCTGTTATAATTAGCCATGCAAAAACACCTCTCTATTAGATTTTTTGGCATGTTTTTGCTTTCTTATAAAAATTTGTTACAATTTATCTTATATAATATATGTAATTAAAAACAGAAAGCAAGGAGAATTTATAATGAAATGGATAAAATACCAGATACACACTACTACACAATATGCTGGCATAATTGGTGACATTCTTTGTGAATCAGGAATTAATGGTTATGAAATTACAGACCATGTGCCACTGTCTGAAAAGGAAGAAAAGCAGATGTACACAGATATTCCTGCTGATTTAGGTTTTAATGATGGTTCTTCTATACTTACATTTTATACAGAAGCACCCGGCAATAATGACAGCACGTTTTTCAGTACAGGTTCTTCACTGCGTGATGAAGATATCCATGATACAAAAGATATTGTCCATCCTGATGAACTTATAGGAAGAATTAAGTCACGCATTACTGCAATGCAGGAATTTATCCCTGTGCCAGTTCCTGAAATTAATTATTCCGTGGAAGATGATGCGGACTGGAAAGATAAATGGAAGGAAAATTTTAAACCTTTCCGTATTGCAGATAATATTATAATTAAGCCTACATGGGAGGAAGTACCTGCAGATGCACGCCAGGATGATATTATTCTTGAAATAGACCCCGGTTCTGCTTTTGGTACAGGTACACACGAAACAACAAAACTCTGCCTGCTTTCACTTAAAAATTATATAACCCCTGAATCAGATATCCTTGATGCTGGCTGTGGAAGCGGGATTCTTGCAATAAGTGCATTGTTATGCGGTGCAAAGTCTGCTTTCTGCCTGGATATTGACCCTTCGGCAGTTGAATCAACCCTGGAAAATGCCAGGATTAATAATATAGACCCTGGCAGGATAAAGGCATTTAAAGCAAATATACTTGAAGATACAGATATTATAACTAAAAACCATGAAGGACTTTTTGATATTGCAGTTGCAAATATACTTGCAGATGTAATTGTGCTTCTTGCCAGCCATATTGGCAGGTATATTAAAGATAACGGGCTTTTTATATCTTCTGGCATACTTGCAGAGAAAGCTGGCGTAGTAGAAGAAGCACTGTTAAATAATAATTTCAAAATTTTAGGTAAAAATACCCTTGGTGAATGGGTATCATTTATAGCGTTAAAACAATGACACCTTATATCCCCATTGCCGAAGCAAGGGGCTTTACGGTGTCATTTGGTAAATAAGCCATGATGCAACCCATGCTACCACACACTGCCCAAAGACAACAGCCAGTGCCCATTTGCCGCCCAGTTCCCTTTTTACAGATGCAACTGCCGCAACACATGGTGTATATAACAGGCAGAATATAAGAAGGGCGGCTGCCCCTGCTGTTGTAATTGTACTTAAAAGCACATCTGCCGGTCCTATCAGGACTGATAATATAGAAACTATGCTTTCTTTTGCCATAAAGCCTGTAAGCAGTGCTGTGGAAATCCTCCAGTCACCAAAACCAAGCGGTTTAAATACTGGCGTAATAATTCCTGCAAGTGATGCCAGCATACTGTTACGTGAATCTTCCACAACATTTAACCTTATATCAAAAGTCTGTAAAAACCAGATTACAATAGTTGCTACAAAAATAACTGTAAATGCCCTTTGCAAAAAGTCCTTTGCCTTTTCCCATAAAAGCTGGCATACATTTTTAGCACCTGGCATACGGTAGTTTGGAAGTTCCATAACAAACGGTACGGCTTCCCCTTTAAATATAGTTCTTTTAAGGACCAGTGCTGTAAGTATTCCCATAAGTATTCCAAAGAAATACAGCCCTATCATTACAAGTGCCCCATGCCCTGGGAAAAAAGCGGCTGTAAAAAATCCATAAACTGGCAGCTTGGCAGAACAGCTCATAAATGGTGTAAGAAGAATTGTCATCTTCCTGTCCCTTTCTGATGATAATGTCCTGCTTGCCATAACACCTGGCACAGTACAGCCAAAACCTATCAGCATAGGAACTATACTTCTGCCCGACAATCCTATCTTCCTTAAAAGTTTATCCAGCACAAACGCTACACGTGCCATATACCCGCTGTCCTCAAGTATTGACAGGAAGAAGAATAATGTCACAATAACTGGAAGAAATCCAAGCACACTTCCAACCCCGTTAAAAATCCCATCTATAACAAGTGAATGTAATACAGAATTTACATGCGCCATTTCCAGTGCATTATCTGTTAAACCAGAAAGCCACGAAATGCCCATATCCAGTATATCTGAAAGAAATACACCAATTACATCAAATGTAAGCCAGAATATAATTCCCATAATAAGCACAAACATCGGGATTGCTGTATATTTACCAGTAAGAACCTGGTCAATCTTACGGCTTCTTAAATGTTCCCTGCTTTCTTTAGGCTTTATCACCGCAGCATCACAAATACGCTTAATAAAACTAAACCTCATATTTGCTATAGCCGCTGCCCTGTCAAGCCCGCATTCCTCTTCCATCTGCAATATAATATGTTCCAGCATTTCTTTTTCATTCTGTCCTAAATCCAGGCTGTCTAAAATAAGTTTGTCACCCTCTGCAAGCTTGCTGGCAGCAAACCTCACAGAAATTCCTGCCGCTTTTGCATGGTCTTCAACTAAATGCATAATCCCATGTATACATCTATGTACAGCACTGCTTTCATCTTCACCATTGCAGAAATCAATCCTTGCAGGACACTCCTGGTACTTTGCAACATGGATTGCATGGTCTGCCAGCTCATTTACCCCTTCATTTTTGGCAGCAGATATAGGGATAACCGGCACACCAAGCATTTCTTCCATCTCATTAATTAATATAGAACCGCCATTTTCCCTTACCTCATCCATCATATTAAGTGCAACCACCATAGGCAGTCCCAGTTCCAGAAGCTGCATTGTAAGATAAAGGTTTCTCTCAATATTTGAAGCATCAACAATATTTATAATTCCCTGTGGCTGGTCTTTTAACAGAAATTCCCTTGTTACAATTTCTTCATTGCTATATGGTGACATAGAATAAATCCCTGGCAAATCCGTAATTAATGTATCCGTATGTCCCTTTATCACCCCGCTTTTCCTGTCAACAGTTACACCTGGGAAATTCCCTACATGCTGGTTTGAACCGGTAAGCCTGTTAAATAATGTTGTCTTTCCACAGTTCTGGTTTCCTGCAAGTGCAAATGTAATAACCTGCCCTTTAGGAAGGGGGTTTTCTTCTGATTTTATATGGTATCTGCCGCCCTCACCAAGGCCCGGGTGCGGTACAGTCCTATGTTTTTTAGGAATACTTTTCTCTGCTTCTTTATCCCTTATATTATTTATCTCAATTTTCTCTGCATCTGCGACACGGAGAGTCAGCTCATAACCATGTATCTTTAATTCCAGCGGGTCGCCCATAGGCGCAAACTTCACCATTGTAACTTCCGCCCCTGGTATAAGCCCCATATCAAGGAAGTGCTGCCTTAATGCCCCCTTGCCACCAACAGACAATATATCTGCTGTCTTGCCAATTTCCAGTTCTTTCAGTGTCATTTCCATTTCCCTTTCTCCACTATAGTATAAAACCAATAAAGAAGTGTCCCTACTTAAGGCAGCCGCCTATAGTAAAAACACTCCTTCTATATCTTTTACTGTATAAAAAATTATGCCTTTTTAACTTCTGCTGTATTCTTTGTACCAGCTTTTTTCTTTGACGCTGCTTTCTTAATTGTATACCAGAGTGTACCTGTTATACATACAGAAGAATACGCACCGCATATTATACCAGCAAGAAGAGGTATTGCAAAATCCCTTACTGATTCTACGCCAAGTATAGCAAGCATAAATACCATAAAGAAAGTAGTGAGTGATGTATTTATACTTCTTGTCAAGGTCTGTGTAATACTTTCATTAACTATTCCTTCAAGTGCATCACTGCTTGTACGTGTACCAAGGTTCTCACGTATACGGTCAAATATTACGATTGTAGCGTTAATTGAGTAACCTACTATTGTAAGCATACATGCAATAAACGTATTTCCTACAGAAATCCTTGCTGCCGCATATACAAGAAGCACACATACCACATCATGCAGAAGTGCTAAAACTGCACTGCCTGCAAATATAATATCTTTAAACCTGAACCAGATATAGATAAGCATACATATTGCTGCAATAATTACTGCAATAATAGCATCTGATTTCATTTCATCAGAAACTGAAGCACTTATGCTCTGTATCTGTATACTGTCCTCTTCAACACTATACTTTGAAGAAATAGCTGAGGTGAGGTTTTTACGCTGCTCTTCAGAAAGCTCAACCGTCTTGATTGTAAGTTCATTAGCACCTGCAACTTCGGCAATAACGACATCATTTGAACCGCTTTCCTTCATAAATATATCTTCTATTTCTTTCTTTAAAGAATCATCTATCTTCTGGCTGTCACTAAATGGTATATCATATGTTGTACCACCCATAAAGTCAAGGCCATAGTTAAGTATATGGCCATCCCTTGCATTATTAACTATAAGCATAGCTACACATGCAATAACCATAATACCAGAAATTGTAAAGAACTTTGTTTTATTTGCAATAAAGTTAATCTGTTTTCTTTCTTTTTCAATACCAAAATACTTAACATCATCTACACCTAATGAATACATTGCATTAAGGATAAGCTTTGTAATAACAAGTGATGTAAACATTGAGAGTATAATACCAAGTGCAAGTGTGGTTGCAAAGCCTTTTACAGTACCAGAACCTTTAATATATAAAACTGCTGCTGCAATAAGTGTTGTTACGTTGCCATCTACGATTGCTGAAAGGGCTCTGTCAAAACCAATCTTTATACCTGACTGTACTGACTTGCCTTTCCTTAATTCCTCTTTAATACGTGTAAATATAATAACATTGGCATCAACTGCCATACCAATATTTAATATAAT
>DKYP01000116.1:12897-29869 GCA_002499945.1 Lachnoclostridium sp. UBA7097 | reverse complement strand
CCTGCCACACCTGGAAGTGTAAGCGTAATATCAAGCACATTAAGCGCTACAAGCATAATTACAAGATAGAATAAAAGCGCAAGGGAAGAAGCAAGCCCTGGCAGCCTGTAGAAAATTACCATAAACAATACTACAAGCCCAAAACCAATAGCACCAGCCAGAAGGCTTGTGTCAATGGCATCCTGCCCTAACTGTGCGCCAACCACCTGTGACTGGATTTCCTTAAGTTCAACAGGAAGTGCACCTATACGTATCATAGAAGCAAGCTCGTCTGCTTCATTGTATGTCTTGAAACTTCCAGAAATAACAGCATGTCCATCTGATATCTCGTCCTGTACAGCAGGGGAAGAAAGAACTTTCCCGTCATATACAATATATATCTGCTTCCTTGAAGGTGCTGCTTCTGCTGTTGCTTCAGCGAATTTCTTAGTTCCCTTTGCATTAAATGTCAGCTGTACTACATATTCTTTATTTTTAGTAATTTCATCCTGCTGCGTACCTGCTTCTGCATTTTTAACATGCTTTCCTGAACATACCACTTTAGTGTACTGTGGGTTGCCATCATCATCAAATTTCATGTCATCTGCTGCAACAAAATCAAGAGTACCTTCTTTACCTAAAGATTCAAGAACCTCGTCTGCATTTTCAACACCAGGTATATCAATGGAAATACGGTCATTTCCTTCCTGTACTACAGAAGACTCTGTACTGTATACTTCTGCACGGTCCTGCATCATGGCGATTGTGTCACGCATCTCTGTATCAGTCGGATTACCTTTAACAGTCTGGTATGTAATACTCACACCACCTGCCAGGTCCAAACCAAGTTTAATATTCTGGGCACTGCCCCTATGAGCATCAGTAAAACCAACCAATGTTGTATAAACACAGAGCCCGGTCACTGCAAGTATAATAAACAAATGTAGTAACCCTTTCTTCTTGTTCTTCATGCTACATGTCTCCTTTTTTACTAAACTTCTTTGTGGTTATGCAAAAAGCCACACTAAAAGTCATTATAACATAGTTGTCAAGTGCTTTGCAAGCATTACACTGTGTACATTTGATAAATTTTTATTTCCATTTGCTAAAACAGCCCGCACCTTTGGAAACCTGCTGGATATTGCAAACCAGAAAATATTAAACCTTTATTTAACTATGCTTTTTCTGTATCAAAAATACCACCAGTGAATACTACTGGTGGTATCTTCAGGATTATCTCCCGGATGTTGCATATAAATTTTATAAAAAATTATTTCTTTACTTTAACACTTTTGCCTGCGCCCTTAGCCTGGACAATCTTTTTGTATGCCTTAACCTTAGCCTTTGGTACTTTAATTGTTGCCTTTGCATTAATACCCTTAAAAGCATTATTGCCTACTTTGCTCTTTGTAAGCTTCTTAGTCTTAATAGTAACATTCTTTAACTTGCTGCATCCTTTGAATGCGTTAGCACCAATCTTTTTAATATTAGCGCCAATAGTAAGTTTTGTAAGCTTCTTATTACCCTTTAATGCGTTTTTAGCAACAACTGTAACTTTATAACTCTTGCCACTAATCTTGACAGTTGAAGGAATTTTAACAGTCTTAGCGTTCTTCTTGCCCTTTGTAAACTGTACTGTCCTTGTACCCTTTACAGCAGTTACCTTGTACTGTGAACCGCCAACTGTAGCCTTCTTGCCTACCTTAACACTATTTGATGTACTAGGTTTCTTAGTAGGGTCACTTGGTGCATTAGTAGGCTCTGTTCCTGGTGCTTTTGTAGGTTCACCCGGTGCATTAGTAGGCTCTGTTCCTGGTGCATTACTTGGGTTTGTTCCTGGCACATTACTTGGATTTACCCCAGGTGCATTACTTGGATTTGTTCCCGGAGCATCACTTGGTGCACTACTTGGAACAGCACTAGGAGCAGCACTTGGATTTGTATTGCCAGGTCCAGGAATGTAGCCATTGCCACTACTTCCACCAGGTTTTGTACCAGGGGTGCCACTAGGTTTTGTACCAGGGGTGCTACTTGGATTTTCACTTGGTTTTATTGTAGAACCTGTTGTAGTAGAAGTTGGATTGCTTTGTGCATCTTTTAATTTTAATACGCCACTTACGGTTATACTAATATTTGATGAAATATTATTTACAGAAATTGAAAACTTGTTTACACCAGGAATTGGTTTGCAGTTATATGTACCATTACTATTTTTTTTAACAGTACAACCATTTAATTCCTTTATTGCTGCTGGCGTAACCTCTGTACCATCATCTTCCACTGCCGCTGGACTAGTTACTTTTATAGTTATAGAGCCTTCGCTAACTACTTTTCCTGATGGAGTTTCAAATAAATAAGTAGCGTTTCCAATAGCGTTTCCAGTAGCGTTTCCAGTAGCATTAAAAGTACCAGTTATTTTACCTATTCCCGTAGCATCATTAACACATTCTGCTTTTACTTTTTCTTCTGCTTTTACCACTGGTGATACTGGTAATAACGATATAACCATTGCCAGAGCTACAAAGAAACTAAGTTTACGTCTTGCTTCCTTCGTCTGTCTAAAAAACTTCATAGACGTTTCCACCTTTCTTTCCATTATTTTAAGTTTAAACATCATGTATCTATATTAATTGCAAAATGAATAATCCTCCAGGGATTCCACATACAGGCAATATAACAAAACATAATAATGCAACATCTTTTTGCAGGGATTATTACTTTACAATTAATACCCATTACCTGTTACCTTTAACTATGTAATAATAAAACCATGGTAACAATTCTTGTAAACCAAACAGGGGTTTTGTTTATCCCCTGTTTAGTTTTTACAATATATAATTAATTGTAAAGTGCAAAATCCACATAAAAGAATATATTTTTAACACCGGCAAAAATGTTAAGGTAAATTTATATGCAGCATCTAGTTATGTGTGTTTATTGCTTTACAATTAACATCAATGTATCGTTTCGTGGAGTTTTAATATAACATTGTCAAAAAGTGTACTTTTTGACACACCATTGTTTTTAATAAATTTATATGCAAAAAATACAAATTGCAGTTATTTTTGTTACTATTCAGGCTTTAGGGTATAAAAATAAATAATTTTTGCCAAAACATATAGTTTTATGTTAATATAGATACATGAGAAAAAAGCAGAAAGGAGGCGTTTCAAAATGGGAGGAAATTATGAAAAAAGTATATATAACCAACTTATGGAAGTTATGGAGCGCCTTGTATCTGTTGAAAAAGAACTTAAAAATGAAAAAAAAGAATATAAAAATGAAGTAATAAAATTAAATGAAAAAATTTCCAGTCTTGAAAATATAATAGATGAAAAAGACCGGCAGATAAAAATCCTGTCAGATGATAATGAACGCCTTAAAAGGATAATAAACAATAACAGTACCAATTCTTCAATGCCGCCATCCACAGACCAGAAATGCCAGAGTGCAAACCAGTACAGTTCCAGGAGAAAAAGTGTTAAAAAACCAGGAGGACAGAAAGGGCACACAGGAACCACCCTTACGAAAAAAGACATAGAAGAAAAGCTTGGCACAGGAAAATATTCACATAAAACCACAATAATTGGAAAAGGATATGGGAATTATGCTGTAAAATACATACTTGATTTTGAAGTTGTTCCGGTTATAAACGAAATAAGGATTTATGAGGATGAAAATGGAAAAATTAATATACCAGCAGAGTATAGAAGTAATGTTATATATGGTTCTTTTTTAAAGTCTGTGGTTGTGGATTTATATGAAGAGGGGGCAATGTCCAATGAAAGGATATGCCAGTTCATTAATGCATTAACCGGAAACACTCTTGATATTTCTTCTGGAAGTATATACAGCTTCTGTAAAAGTTTTTCTGTAAAAGCAGAAGAAAACTTAAAGCAGATTGGGAATGAACTTTTAAATGAAGAAACTATATGTACTGATGCAACAGTAGTGACAGTGGACGGGAAACAGTGTTATATACGCAATTTCAGCAGCAATAAGGCTGTATTATATACAGCAATGGAGAAAAAAAGTATAAACGCACTGGATAAAATATCTTTTCTTAAATCATATGCAGGTACACTGGAACATGACCATGAAACGGCATTATACCATTATGGTAAAGGACATGGTGAATGCAATGTCCATCTGCTGCGTTATCTGAAAAAGAATACAGAAGAAGCTGGTACAGAATGGGCATCAGGGATGTCAGCTTTTCTATGTGGTATAAACGACAGAAGAAAAAAACATATTTCAGAAGGGACATTTTTTACAGATGAAGAAATATCCAAATATGAAAAAAGATATGATGAAATACTGGCAGATGGAAGAAAGCAAAATAAAACTGTTAAAGGAAAAATTGCAAAACAGGAAGAAAAAGCACTGCTTGTACGGCTTGAAAAATACAAAGAGAACCACCTTTTGTTCATGCACAATTTTTCAGTACCATTTGAAAACAATATGAGCGAAAGAGACCTGCGGAAATGTAAAAACCGCCAGAAAATATCAGGAGGATTCCGTAAATACAGTGGAAATGAAATGTATTGTAAGATAATAAGTGTAGTGGAAACATACAAAAGAAAAGGTATGAGAATACTGGAAAATATACAAAAAGTTTTTGAAGGCACACCAGCTTTTTAACTGTGTGCCTTATAAATGTGCCTTTATGACTGAATAGTAACTTATTTTCAAATAAAAATATAAAAATAACTTGCATAAATTTCAAAAATATGGTAAACTGCCTTCTATAATCGTGGTGTCAAAAAGTACACCTTTTGACACTGTATAATTCTAACAGCCTTATTTTAAGCCTGTTTTACTATTTGTTCTTTTTTATTTGCAGCCGTGTAATATATTTATATTTCCAACAAGCCATAGTATACCGTCTGGACGCAATACCATTTAGTATTAAAACACGTCCGTTTCATAAAAATATTTTCAAATATATTCCAATAATGTATAATAGGTGAAAAACAACAGGTGGTATAAATATATGTTGTATTTTCAGAGGACAGCAGTGCTGTTTTGTCTGAAAACAGTTTAAAATCACTAAATATATTAAGAAAGTCTGCATTGATGGTGCATAAAAAATATGTTTTATCACAGCCAAGAAAAAAAGTTTATAAAACCAGTATGTCTGGCTGCCTGTTAAATGACAACAGGCTTTTAGAAGTGCTTAAAAATTTTATGAAACGGACGTGTGAGAACACAAAAAACTTCTTGCTTCCTGCTGCCATGTATGGTATATTTAGATATATAAAAAAGGGAAAGCCATAGAAGCGGCTCTACCCCGAATAGTTTGCTTAATTTATTCTGCTATGCAGGTATAAGCTGTCACTAATCGCAATAGTGGCGGCTATTTTCTTTTTCCCTTAAAGATTGTGTAAAACAGTCCAACAAGGGCAACAATAAATATTCCAATCTGGATTAAATCCTGATATGTAACATACATTGTTACCGCCCTCCTTTCCTTATGGTCTGGAGGGCTTTATTTGCCCACCTAACCTATAAACGCGGACAAATAAACAAATAATTAAGGTGGTTTAACTGCCAAAGAGCAGATTAGCTGGCAAATTCCAAAGTGCTTTCAATGGACGGCTGTACGGAGCCGCTGGTGCTTAAGTGCCGTATTCTGGCACTTTACGCATCCATTGCGTGCGACGTCCAAACGGGAGTGTGCCTGTCCATGAAACACTTTGGAATTGCCAGCCAAACCAATACATTTTGACACATCTCCTTTAACTAAAGGGTAATTGGAATTTCCACCCACCCACTTAAAAATGCCCCATATTAATATGGGGCATCCATTCTATTATCTTCCACTCATATAAACTTTTCCGCCTTTGGCATCAATTCCTTTGTAATGGAATAATTCGTCGATTGTAACAAGCTGGTATCCTTCTTTTACAAGCCTTGGCACAAGCTTCTTAACTGCATCTGCTGTTGATGGATACAAGTCATGCATAAGCACAATATCGCCGTCCTGTATAACTTTACATTCTTTCAATACGGATTGTGCATTCCTGCTCTTCCAGTCTTCAGTATCAACACTCCAGTAAATCATAGGGACTTTTATAACATTACGCATTGTATCATTAATGCTGCCTCCTGGTGGCCTTAAGGTTGAATAGCTGCATCCAATAACATCCTTTATAACCTTTTTACTCTTATTAAGTTCAGATTTTATCCCTTTCTTATCCAGTTTAGTAAGATTTGCATGGTTATATGTGTGGGTTGCAATTTCATTACCCTGTTCATATGCCTGTTTTACCATATCTTCATATTGTGGTACCCTGTTGCCAACAACAAAAAACGTAGCCCTTGCATCATATTTTTTGAGAACTTTTAAAATTTTACTTGTTACAGGTGTATAAGGACCATCGTCAAATGTCAGTGCAACCATTGGCTTGTCAGGGTCGAGGCCATCACGCAGCCATCTTTTCTGTCCTGTTGCAGATACTTCTGTAGCAGGTTCTTCTGTAGCTTTAGATGCTCCATCTTTCTTCTTCTGCTTGTTCCCCGTCTTCTCTTCCCCGCTGCTGGAAGGATTACCAGCCGCTGCAACATTATCATTATCATCATTTTTGCCATTTAAGCCAGCAAGTTTAAAAGCAAGTACAGTAAGGACAGCCACAAGCACAAATGCCGTGCCAAAAAGTACTACCTTTGTTTTCAATTCATTTCTCCTTTTCCTCTGGCTCATAATACTTCTTACATGGTATGACTCCCGTTCAAAAATACCACTTTCATCTTTCAAGTGCTTTCCCCTATTTCCCATTAAATGTTCCCTCCAATTTTTTATCAGCAATTTCATTATTCCCAAAATCCTGCAACATTTTAATTATATTAACATATATCTTTTAATTTTGTTTTAAAAATATATTACAATTATGTCAATTTTTGTTATTCTTTTATCAAGAAGCTAACATTCCGCCAAACATACCTGAAATTATGCAGGCAAGGACACCTGTTATTACTTCCTGGCTTAATTTGGGTGCATTTCCCATAAACCATATTCCTGCAACAAATATAACTGCAAAATATACAACACTTACAGCTATCCCCCACAAAAACCTGTGCTTTCCAGCCTGTTTTCCTGCCATAAAACCGCCAATAAAATTTGATAGTATGTACACAGCAATAACACACCCGCTGACTGCACCCGCCCCGGCATTAGTTTTCCATATAACTGCTGACATTACCGCAAGCAGGACTGCACTAAAAATAAACATGCCTGCCAGTATTATAACATAATTCCGGATATTTTTCTTCTCCATGTTAAAAATATCTCCTGATAATTCTTATTACTCATATTTATACCTTTTTGCCACAAAATATGCCTGTTATGGTATAATATTTATTATTTTATAAAAACGCCCAACGGAGGAAATAAATATTATGAAATATATTGATTTACATACCCATTCAAACTATTCAGATGGGACATGCCCGCCTTCTGTGCTTGTTGCAAAGGCAGTGGAAAAAGGGCTTGCCGCATTTGCACTTACCGACCATGATACAATATCAGGCATAGAAGATGCCATTAAAGCTGTAAAAGAACAAAAAGCGCCGCTAAAATTCATACCCGGGACAGAACTTTCTGTTGCATACAAAGACAGGGATATACATATTGTAGGGCTTTTTATAAACCATAAGAATACAGCATTTAAAAACGCTGCCAGAATGATAATCCAAAGGCGTGATGACCGCAATATGGAGATGGTTTCAAATCTTAAAAAAGCTGGCATCCCGATTTCAATGGAAGCACTTATGGAAGGCAATCCGGATACAGTTGTGACAAGGGCACACTTTGCCCGTTTCCTTGTTGACAGCCAGATAGTCCAGACTCCCGCAGAAGCTTTTAAAAAGTACCTCGATACAGATACTCCTTACTATGTGCCACGCAAATATATAGAACCGGAAGAAGGTATAGAGCTGATAAGAAATGCAGGCGGAGTTCCTGTGCTTGCACATCCGCTGCACTACAAATTAAAAGAAGCCGAACTTGAAAAACTGGTAAAACGCCTGGCGTTTGCAGGGCTTATGGGAATTGAAGTTTTATATTCAAACCATACAGAAGCGGACGAAATATATGCAAAAAAACTTGCCAGAAAGTTCAGCCTGCTGCCAAGCGGCGGCTCTGACTTCCATGGAAGCAACAAACCAGCAATAGATATCGGGACTGGCAGAGGAAACCTTGCAGTACCATACAGGTATCTTGAAAAACTGGCGGAAGCCTGTAACTACCCGCTGTAATCCGGTTAATCCCACATACAAAAAACCTGTGGGGTGTGTGCCAGTTACCGGCATAAACCAACACGCACCCCGCAGGTACTTTTAATGGCTTTTACAGCCTGTTTTTAAAGTTTCCAGATGTCGTTATTATATTCTTCTATTGTCCTGTCTGATGAGAAAAATCCTGCTTTTGCTGTATTGGTTAACATCTTCTTTGCCCAGCCTGTCCTGTCTGAATAATCACTAAGCATTTTATCTTTCACGTCAATGTACTCTTCCACATCAAGAAGCGTCATAAACCAGTCTTTATTTACAATCTCTTTAAAAAGGCGTCCAAGGCTTTCAGGATTGCCCGCCATAATTAATTCAGGGCTTATTATAAAGTCCACAAGTTCTTTTACAAGTGCATCCCCTTCATATATTTTCCTTGATGAATAGCCATTAGTTTTATACAGGCCAATAACCTCATCACTGGATTTACCAAATATATAAATATTCTCTTTGCCTACAAGGTCATTTATCTCTACATTTGCCCCGTCCATTGTACCAAGGGTTACAGCCCCGTTAAGCATAAATTTCATATTGCCAGTGCCGCTTGCTTCCTTTGATGCAAGGGAAATCTGTTCTGAAATATCACATGCAGGTATAAGTTTTGCTGCCTTTGTTACATTGTAATTTTCAACCATAACTACTTTCAGGTAAGGGTTAACCTGCGGGTCATTTTCAATAACCTGCTGTAAGCACAGTATAAGGTGTATAATATCTTTGGCAAGTGTATATGCAGGTGCCGCCTTTGCCCCGAATATCATTGTAATCGGTGTTTCTGGAAGCTTGCCTGACTTGATTTCCTTATATTTATAAATAAGGTAAAGTGCATTTAACTGCTGGCGTTTATACTCATGCAGGCGTTTTACCTGTATATCAAATATTGAATTTTCCGGAATGTCTATGCCCTGTGTATCTTTAAGATATTTTTTAAGCTGCTTTTTATTATTATCCTTAATCTCAAGCATCTTTTTAAGAACCCCGTTATCCTCCTTGTACCCGAGAAGTTTTTCAAGCTGCCCTGCATCCTTCTTCCAGCCATCCCCTATAAGCTCTGTAATATATTCTGCAAGTTCTGTATTACAATGCATAAGCCAGCGGCGGAATGTAATACCATTTGTCTTATTATTAAATTTCTCCGGGTAGATATCATAAAATGCCTTTAATTCTGACTGCTTAAGTATATCAGTATGGAGGGCTGCAACACCATTTACACTGAAACCATAATGGATATCCATATGTGCCATATGGACACGGTTATCTCTGTCTATAATTGCAACACTTTCATCAGCATACTTCTGCTTAACCTTTTCATCAAGCTTCCTTATAATAGGCATAAGCTGCGGAACAACTTCTTCAAGATATGGGATTGGCCATTTTTCAAGTGCCTCTGCAAGAATTGTATGGTTAGTGTATGCACATGTCCTGCTTACAATGTCTGCCGCCTCATCAAAACCTGCCCCACGTTCCTGTAACAGGCGGATAAGTTCAGGTATTACCATAGACGGATGTGTATCATTAATCTGGATAACTGCATGTTCATAAAGTTTCTTTATATCATATCCATTTTCATCCATTTCCTTAAGGATAAGCTGTGCAGCATTGCTTACCATAAAATACTGCTGGTAAATTCTTAAAAGCTCCCCTGCCTTGTCACTGTCATCTGGATAAAGGAACAGTGTAAGGTTCTTTTCAATCTGTGACTTATCAAAAGATATTCCATCACCTACAATGGACTCATCCAGTGTATCTACATCAAATAAATGAAGTTTATTCAAACCACTTTCATACCCAGGCACATCAATATCATATAATGTTGAATTTAATGTAAAATCTTTAAACTGTACAGGGAAGTGTATTCCTGTATCAATAAGCCAGCTTTCTTTCTCAATCCAAGGGTTTTTTACTTCTTTCTGCCTGTTGTCCTCAAATACCTGCTTAAACAGCCCGAAATGGTAGTTAAGCCCGATACCTGCACCATTAAGCCCAAGTGTTGCGATTGAATCCATAAAACATGCTGCAAGCCTTCCAAGCCCGCCATTGCCAAGTGAAGGCTCTGGTTCAACTTCCTCAATCTCTGTTAAATCTTTTCCGTTTCCAGCCAGGCACTTCCTCACATCATCAAAAATCCCAAGATTAATTAAATTATTGGAAAGCAGCTTCCCAATAAGAAATTCCGCAGAAATATAATACACTTTTTTAGGACCCTTATTTGCCTCTTTATTCTTGCACATATCCTTTACAAGCCTTAAAAGTGCATAATAAATCTCCTGGTTTGTTGCTTCCTTCACTGTCTTTCCAAGATACCCCTCAATTTTGTTTTGCATCTCCATAATAATCCTCCATTCCGCCGCCTTTGGGGCAGCATAAAAAGTAATAAAAAACGCTGCTCTTGCGTTTTTCCAAGATTGAAACCGTAATCATTCTTGGGGTGCGTTTTTTGCAGCCTTAGAATGATTTTTCAATCTTTTAACTGTTTATATTATAATTGCATTTTGGTGTTTTTATCTTGCACAATAGTTTCTAAAAGTGGTACAATACTATCAAATTATTATAAAAAGGATGTGTACATATGAACAGCCCTGATTATGAATACTACCATGAAAAAAAGTCCCATGTATCTGAAAACTTTCCATATAATACATACCTGTGTACAATCCCCCTTGATTTTACCCATGTAAATACACACTGGCATGAGGAAACAGAACTTATAATTATTAAAAAAGGCTGTGGCAGGATATTTGTTGATTTACAGCCATATACTGTACTGGCAGGGGATATTATCCTTGTACTTCCTGGCCAGCTCCATTCCATCAGCCAGCATGAAGATAACTATATGGAATATGAAAATATACTCTTCTCACCCGGGCTTTTGTATGGCAACGGACAGGATTATTGCACATCTGGGTTACTGCGCCCTTTTTTTGAAAATAATTTCGTATTTCCTGTACATATTAATAAATCTTTTGATATTTACAACCAGCTTTATTCATGTATTGACTACATAGACAAATTACGCTCTGCCCCTGCACCTGGCCATGAACTTGGAATTAAGGGCAGCCTGTTCCATTTCTTTTCACTGCTTTTTACAAACCTTATTGACATTAACTCCAGAAAGCCAGTAAACCGGCAGGCGGCAAAATTAAAAGAAATACTTTGTTATATCTATATACACCACAGTGAACAGCTAACTCCTTCTGATGCTGCCCATGCAGCAGGTTTCAGCACATCACATTTTATGAAATTCTTTAAAACACATATGGGATGTACATTTACAGAATACCTTAATGGTTACAGGCTTTCTTCTGCATGTACACTTCTTTCTACTACAGATAAACCTGTCCTGGAAATATCCTATGAAACTGGTTTTACTAACCTCTCATATTTTAACCGTCTTTTCAAAAAAAAATACGGCATATCTCCAAGAATATACCGCAAATCATTATAAACCTTTATTGTCATTTTTCACTGCTCTGTTTATCTATTTCCACTATATTTTCTTTCTTCATTGGGATACGGCAGTTTTTATTGTTGCCAAACTCTACAATAACAACTTCTTCCATTATATCTATTACTACGCCAAAGAACCCACTTGTCGTAAGTATGCTGTCACCAACTTCAAGTGTTGTTATAAGTGCGTCATGCTCTTTCTGCTGCTTCTTCTGCGGCCTTATTGCAAAAAACCAGAATACACCAATTACAACAGCATATACAACAACTATGCTTAAAAGACCCTGTGTACCGCCACCAGTTAATAATACTAAATTCATTTTAAATCCTCCTTAAGGTTTTCCAATTTTTTATTCTTATATTCTTTATAACAGCCTTTTTCTATTGCATCACGTATCTCTTCCATAAGTGTGTTATAAAAATAAAGGTTATGTGTAACCATAAGCCTTAAACCCAGCATTTCCTTTGCCTTTAAAAGATGCCTTATATAAGCACGGCTGTATGTCCTGCATACAGGACACCCGCATGTTCCATCAAGCGGCCTTTCATCAAGCTCATACTGTTTATTTAAAAGATTAAGCTTTCCATAATTAGTATAGGCGTGCCCGTGCCGTCCGTTCCTTGCAGGATAAACACAGTCAAAGAAATCCACCCCGCGCTCCACTGCTTCAAGTATATTAGCAGGAGTGCCCACCCCCATAAGATACACCGGCTTGTCCTGCGGGAGGTATGGCACAGTTTTTTCTATTATATTATACATCTCCTCATGGCTCTCGCCAACAGCAAGCCCGCCAAGCGCATAACCATCAAGTTCCAGTTCTGTTATTCTCTTTGCATGTTCTATCCTTATATCTTCAAAAGTCCCTCCCTGGTTAATACCAAAGAGAAGCTGTGACCTGTTAATGGTTGTATCAAGGCTGTTAAGCCTTTCCATCTCTTTTTTACAGCGCACAAGCCACCGGAGCGTCCTGTCTACAGAGTTTTGCATATATTCCCTTGTAGCAGGATGCGGCGGGCACTCATCAAATGCCATGGCTATTGTAGAGGCAATATTGGACTGTATCTGCATACTTTCCTCAGGTCCCATAAAAATCTTCCTGCCGTCAATATGTGAATTAAAATATACGCCTTCTTCTTTAATCTTCCGGAGGCCTGCCAGTGAAAACACCTGGAAACCTCCTGAATCAGTAAGCACAGGCTTATCCCATGCCATAAACCTGCGGATACCGCCCATATCCTTAACAATGCCATCACCAGGCCTTACATGCAGGTGGTATGTGTTGCAAAGCACAACCTGTGTCTTTATTTCCTGTAAATCCTGTGTGGAAACAGCCCCTTTCATTGCACCATCTGTCCCTACATTCATAAATACAGGTGTCTGTATAGTGCCGTGTACCGTTTCAAGCTGCCCTCTTCTTGCATTCCCGTCTTTACATAATACTTTATACATATTACCTCATTTCTCCCGCTTTAATTAAGGATAATACCATTATATGCCATATCCTGTCAACCTCTCCTGAAATAATCAGTTATAAACTTTATAATTAAAAATAACAGAATAACCGGTATAACAATACGGAAGACAATAGCTAATGCAATCCTTCCAATAAACAGGACTAATAAAATTATACCAATAGCAAAAAGAATTAATACAAGTTTCTCATACCATTTCATTTTATGTCCAAATTCTGCCTTATATTTATATTCTATATTATCATTGTCTTCACTACTATCTGCATCTTCATCAAAAACACTATTGCTATATTCATTCCTCGCCTGTTCTGTATAAAAATCTGCCATAGGCCCTTTTGAAGCCTTGAAACTGTCTATTATAGTTCTTGCAATCAGGTGCGGGTCGCCAAGCTGTTTTAGTGCTTCCTCCTCAGATTCTGCTTCATTTTCAATATAATCTTTATAATAACGGATATTTTCCTCTACTTCAGATACAGGCACATTGCCTGCAAGGCTTTCTCTAAGAATATCTAAAAATTCTTTTTTTTCCATGTAACCTCCATTATATATTTTTACTTATAACTTATAAGGATATCCACCGGATAAGCTAAAAGCGCAAGTCAATATGGCTTGCGCTTTTACCAGGCAGGAATAGCCCCGCCTTAATCTTAACTTAACTAACCTGTCTTATTAAGCCTTTCCAACTGAACCAAAGAGTTCCATCTTTTCTTTTACAGTAGCCTTGATAGCTTCCGCACCAGGAGCTAAAAGCTTACGTGGGTCAAATCCCTTGCCCTGCTGGTCTTTGCCTTCCTCAATATACTTACGTGTAGCCTCCTGGAATGAAAGCTGGCACTCTGTATTAACATTAATCTTGGCAACACCAAGTGAAATAGCTTTCTTAATCATATCGGCAGGAATACCTGTGCCTCCATGAAGTACAAGAGGCATGTCCCCTGTCTTAGCCTGTACTGCATCAAGTGTTTCAAAACTGAGCCCCTTCCAGTTATCAGGATATTTGCCGTGGATATTGCCAATGCCTGCTGCAAGCATTGTAACACCAAGGTCTGCAATCATCTTGCATTCTTCAGGGTCTGCACACTCACCAGCGCCAATTACACCGTCTTCTTCGCCGCCTATTGAACCAACTTCTGCTTCAAGTGAAAGCCCGAGGATATCACAGGCATTTACTAACTGTTTAGTCTTTTCAATGTTCTCTTCAATAGGATAATGTGAGCCATCAAACATAATTGATGAAAAACCTGCATTGATGCAAGCCTTTGCACCTTCAAATGAACCATGGTCAAGGTGGAGCGCTACAGGTACAGTTATATTTAATTCCTCTAACATGCCATTAACCATGCCCACTACTGTCTTGTAGCCGCACATATACTTGCCGGCACCCTCAGATACACCTAAGATAACAGGTGAATTGAGTTCCTGTGCTGTCTGTAAAATGGACTTTGTCCACTCCAGGTTGTTAATATTAAACTGGCCTACTGCGTACTTGCCAGCTTTAGCTTTGGTAAGCATCTCTTTAGCTGATACTAACATAATATTATAACCTCCAATCTCTTTATAAGCCCCACACCCGTGAAGCCGTAACATATAAATCAAATCCATTATATACCATTCCGGGCAAAAATGGAATAAGAAATTTTTTAAGTTCACTATTTTTTATTGAAAACAAGTGGCTGGCAATTCCAAAGTGTCCCTTTACAAACCAAAGCTTGTTCATTGGAAGCACATTTAGAATTGCCAGCCGTTTAATAAAGTCCTGCAATTAAAGAACTTGCCCGCTATCCCTGGTTCTTTAATTTAAACCTGCTTACTAAACTTTTTAGCATCTCTGCCTGTCCCGATAATTCTTCACTGGCAGCAGCACTTTTTTCTGCTGTTGATGCGTTAGTCTGTACAACGCTTGAAATCTGTTCTGTCCCGGCAGTAATTTCTTTAGCATCTTCTGCCTGTTTTTTTGTATGTTCTGCTATATGGCTTACAAGGCTGTCCATTTTCTCCGCCTGTTTTACTGCCACCAGAATTGAATTTGCTGTATCTTTTGCTTCAACCAGCCCCTCTTCCATATAACTTACTGTTTCGCCAAGCAGGCCGGATGTTTCCTGTGCAGCTTCTGAAGATTTTGCAGCAAGTGTCCTGACTTCGCCAGCGACTACTGCAAACCCTTTTCCAGCTTCACCAGCACGTGAAGCTTCCACCGAGGCATTTAAAGCCAGTATATTTGTCTGGAATGCGATATCTTCAATGGTTTTGACAATACGGTGGATTTGGCTGGACTTATCACTGGTTTTCTGTATAACTATTTCCATATGCTGCATTTTATCATTACTTTTTAAAAGGCTGCTTCTGACTTCCTGTGAAATATGGCTTGCTTCCTGTGCGTTTTGTGCGGTCTGGTTAATGCTGCCAGACATAAATTTAATATGCCCCGCCAGTGTTTCTACTGAAGCCGCCTGCTGTATGGAACCCTGTGATAATGCCATGGCACCGTTTGAAACCTGTTCTGCCCCGGCTGCCACTTCCCTTGATGTAGTATCAAGCTGTCCCATAATGCCATTCAGTGAGCGGGAAATCTCCTCCAGTGAAACCTTGATTTTCTCAAATTCACCATTATAATCATTTTCCAGTGTAAAAGCCAGGTTCCCTGATGCAATTTCCTTAAGCTTCCCTGAAATTTCATCAATATATTTTACATATTCCCTGAGCCGTATTGTAACCTGGTTGAAATCATACGCCAGCACACCAAGTTCGTCCTTTGACTGGTAATGTATGGCCTGTTCAAGTTTTCCCTCTGCAATCTGTGTGGCTACATAGCTAAGTTCTTTTACCGGCCTTCCAATAATGCGCTTTACCAGGAATATTATAAGAAGCGCCATAAGGATTACTGCAAATACCATTACTGCCACCATATACCTGGTGAGTTTAAGCAGCTCATGCAGTACCTCTGTACGTGATACATACGCCACTGCCACCCAGTCACTGCCCGGGACGTCCGCTACCTGTATATATGTATTATCATATATGGAAAGTTCCCTCTTCCCATCTCTAATCTGTTTATCAGCATAAGCATACATGCCTTCATTAATGCTTCCAAGCCCCTTGCCTGTTATCTCATTATCACGGTGTCCAATAATTGTATCTGTCCTGGTATCCACAAGAAAAATACCACCTGTTTCTTCAAGTCTGGTACCGCTTACAATATCAGAAATGGAATCCAGGTATACATCTGCCGCCGCAACACCACGCACTTCACCACTAGCTGTCTTTAACATGCCTGAAGCCCCTACTACATAAGACTGGCTGTCCTCATCAAAATACACATCCCCAAGGATAAAATCCTCTGACTGTATTCCATCCTGGTACCAGCTCTTGGCAAGCGCATCAAAATCCGGTCCTGGTATAAATGAGGCATGGTATAGTGAACCATCTGCCAGTGCCACATACAATCCGGCAGGATAAGCTTCATTCTGGCCTGCAGTATGGCGTATATACCTTTTCAGGCGGCGTATATCCATATCTTCATATTCTATTGTATCCCGCTGCATTTCAAGCATTGTCAGTGTCCTGTTCATCCAGCTCCTTGTTTCCTGTATTGTACTGTCAGTGGCTGCCTGGATTAAATCCCCGCTTTTTTCCAGCAGGGCATCCGACATCTGCCTGTATACTACTGCCAGCAGTGCAGATATTACTATAACCACAGTTACAATAATAGCAGATGCCAGTTTTACCGTTATCCCTGTTCCCTTACGCACTGGCCTGCCTGTTTTCATATTAATCCCCCATGCCGCCCCTG
>DKYP01000116.1:0-12608 GCA_002499945.1 Lachnoclostridium sp. UBA7097 | reverse complement strand
TATTAATCCCCCATGCCGCCCCTGGCGGTCCAAATAATATAACTGATAAATCTGCGCTAAAATTTTAATATAGATAAGCAACAAAATGCCGCATTTATAATATGCGGCATTTTATCACCTGATATTATTTTTGGATTACAGATTAAAAATCAAAGAAATTCTTGCCAAAACTTTCACGTGTATTTCTTTTACGTTTATTATAACCTGTACTTCTTTTATGCCTGTTAGATGTGCTTTTTACAGGTGCTGCTTTCTGCTGGTAATGCTTTCTGTAGTTGCGCCGCCTGCTTTTTTCAGGTGCATTACGGCGTCTTTCCTGCCTTTGCACCCTGGCATGTCTTCTGCGTCCTGCTTTGCTCCTGTATCCGCCACTGCTTTTATATGAACTCCTCTTCCTGCGCCATAACTTCCTAATTAAAAACACTATTAAAAGCAATGCCAGCACAGCACCTGATACAACAGCCGGGATAAACATATATTTTTTAATAAAGTTTATTACCGGCGAAAAAACACTTGCGATTGCATTTTTTATTTTGTTAATGCGTTCGTTTTTGCTTGCATTTTTGGCAGCATTATTTTCAATATCCTCAATTTCACTGTCTATAATTTTCCGTGATGCTTCGTCAAGATGGTTATAAGATGCTTTTTCGTATATTATATCAGTAGAACCCATTACCCTTCCGCCATAGGTATAAGTCACCTTTCCGATAATATTTTCCCCGTCTTTAATACTGGCATTTTTATTATATGTTATCTTTTGCTTTGCACTGGAAAGCTTTACCCCTTTAGGGAGGACTACTGCAGATTCATTTGAAAGATGGACAGGTGAGCTTTCTGTATTAAAGAAATTGTTGTAGTTATTAAAAAGACTTGCATTAACATCTACTTTTTCTTCGTTAATATTATACTTCCTGTAATTTCCAAAACCAAAGTTAAGAAGCCTGGTTGTATCTGTGTACTCGTTCGGCTCACCAAGCTTAGGGCTGCCTGCACGCATAATTACAGATAAAAGCTGCATTCCGTTTTTCTCAGCAAAAGTAACCAGTGTATACTGTGACGCCTGTGTAAAACCTGTTTTGCCGCCAATACAGTATTTATATTCATACTTTGGATGGTCATACCCATTAAGCATCTGGTGGTGGTTACGCCATACACGCTTTGTTTTATGGGTATTTGTCTTTTCACATGTATATGTCTTTGTGCCTGCTATTTTCCTGAATGTTGCATTCTGCATTGCCTGCCTTGCAATTACTGCCATATCATAGGCCGTTGTATAATGCTTTGTATCAGGAAGCCCGTTCGGGTTGTTAAAATGCGTATTCTTAAGCCCTAACTCTGCAACCCTGTCATTCATCATGCCTACAAATGACTTTACATCACCTGCTACATGTTCACCTGCTGCAAGGCATACTTCATTTGCTGATTCAAGCATAATGGCATAAAGGCACTGTTCCATTGACATTTTCTCGCCAACATCTGAATAAATTGTTGAACTTCCTGGTTCAATCCCATATACAGCTTCATTTGAAAATGTTACGGTATCACTCAGGGAACTGTTTTCAAGCAAAAGCATGGTTGTCATTATCTTGGTAATGCTTGCAGGATAGTGCTGCTTATGGATATTCTTTTTATATAATATTGAACCAGTGGAGATTTCCATGAGTATAGCAGAATCACAGGACAGGCTTTTTGGTTCTGGACCGGCAGGCCACTTAACATTTCCACTGTCCCCTCCAGCCTGTTTTCTTGTTGGCATTACCAGTCCGTTATTGTTTACAGCAGCACTAGAACTTGTCCATGCCATATTTGTCATAAGAATTATGCCAGCTAATAAAACAGAAACTATTCGCTTTAATTTCATAATATACCGTCCCGTCCGAAATATATGGTTATACAGATTATTAATTCCATTTTTCATTTTATATTCATATAATAAAAAAACACTCTCAGTAGGAATCGAACCTACAACTGCCCCTTAGGAGGGGGCTGTTATATCCATTTAACTATGAGAGCGTACAAGTAGTATACTACCATAAGACCCCTGTTACGTCAAGTATTTTTTGAAAAGTTTTTCCTTTTTTTATATAAGCACAGGCATATTAATGCCAATGCCACTCCAGCCTATACGCTTAAGGCGCTGTACTCCTTTACTATGCCAAGAAGTTCATCCTGCATATCAGGATACTTGGTTATCAGTTCATCTATCTGCTGTACTGTGCCAGCTTTTATCTTCTCATTATATTCTATGCTTTCACGCAGCCTTTGCCTTCCCTGGTTAAGTACATGGCGTATCTCTACCATTTCCCTTTCATCAATTATCGCAAGTGCCTGTCTTGTCCATATATCACTATCAGCAATGCCATTTTCATGCAGAAGGCTTACAAGACATTCACTGTTAAAATCCAGTTTTTCCGTGTTTTCCCTGAAACGCCGTTCATACTCCTTCATTTTACAGTATTCATTCCACTTTTCTTCAAAGTCTTTTGCATTTTTCACGCTGTATTTTTCGCAATTATAGCTAAGCATGTTTACATTATTTACATATTTTATCTTGACACGGTTCATAAGCCCAACTGCCTTATTAACTTTCCTGTCATTAAGAAGCATATCACGCTTGTTTTTATTAGCTTCCAGGAAAATCACTGTTGCAGAAACTGCTGCAAGAAGCACTGTCCCAAGATATGGGAGTGTCATGTCAGTTTCTAGTGCATAATAAATCACAATAAATAAAACAAACAATGAAACTATAAGGACAGAAAGCACTTTAGCCATAGATTTTAATGAGTTCTGCCTGCCAAGTATTTCCCTCTGCTCATTATACAGAAGTTCCTTTTCCTTTTTGAGGTTTGATATATCACTCTCTATGGCTTTCTGGTAAGTTTCCGCACTATACATTTTCTTAATTTCATCAACCAGTTCTTCTTCATAAGGCTCAAACCTCCTCATCTGTGCCTCTGTAATGGTAAGCGTCCTGTTTTTATAGCGGTTGCGTTCATTAATAAGATTAACTATATTCTTACATATATCAACCATCTCTTTTCTGTCACTTCCACTTATCCTGTCAATCTTTTGTATATCAGAAAGATGTGATGTGATTTTTTCATATTCTTTCTTTGCCTCTGCTATCTGCCTGTCATTTTCCATTGCAGACTCACAACATTCACGTACAAGCCTTTTCTGGTCTTTCCTGTCCACAGAGGAGAATTTCTCCTGTTTTGTATCTGCAATTTCTTCTATAATATCTAAAGATTTGCCAGAAATATTGCTGTCCTGCTGTATTTCCACAGATACACTATCTGCACTATCCAAATCCTTTGCTTTCTTCTTCCTGTTCCAAAAAGCCATATCCAATCCTTTCAAACACTGGTTTCTTCACGGTACTCATCTTTCCACCGTTTAATATACCCATCTACTTTACCGTAATACTCCTCTAAATAACCAGATTTTAATATGTCCCTTAAACGTGATATCCTGCCTGTTCCCTTTGAAACAGCACTCATCCTGTCTGTTTCATTAAAATCTTTTTTTATTTTGTCCCTTTCCTCTTCTGTAATATTATACTGCCTGCATACAAGTTCAAAACTGTTGCTATCTTCTGACAGTATAAGGCAGTATATATATTCACGTATTGATTCCTTATTTTTCCCTTTTTCATATGCCTGCGAAAAGTAATCACAGGCTTTGCTGTAATCACCAAGGCTTGCATATGCTACACCCATGTTATGGTAAACCGCACCATATTCCTTTATATCTGCTGCCAGCATATTATCACTCTTTAATATATGGCCATATTCTTCAAGCGCTTTTTCAAATAAATTGCACCTTAAAAAATTATCCGCCTTTATCTTTTGCCTTTTACGCAGCGGCAGGCTCTGTGTTTCGTCCATTATCTTTATAAGCCAGTTTATCTCTTTTTCATCATAATAATCACAGCTGCAGCATAATGTAACCACAATATCCTTAAGGTTATTATTATAACGGAGCATATTTTCCATTTTAAGTGCGGTATCCTCCATCCCCAGTTCTTCCCTTAACCATACTGCGAACCCATAAGTAAAAAAATCACGCTGCAACATATAAATATTCTGGTGGATGAAATAACAGACTTCCTCTATAGAATATACATTAGTATCTGTAACCCTGAAATAGTATGGTTTCTTTGCAAGCCTGCTGCTGCACTGGATTAACTTACCCATATCTGTCCTCCATAAAATCCCTCATTCCGCCACCTCTGGTGGCACAAATAGATATGAAAAATGCCGCTTTTGCATTTTTCCAAGGTTGAAATGTAATCCTTCTTAGGTTGCGTTTTTTGCAGCCTTAGAAGGATTTTTCAACCTATCACCCTTCATCTGATATATCTATATAACGTTCCCATATCCTGTTGGATGACGGGCAGAACTCACCAAACCCGTTATCCTTAAGCGTTACTATACATGTATCCTTACTGGCAAACCTAAGCCTTACAGTAAAACGTGTCATTTTATTTTCCCTGCCTGTAAAGCCGCTAAGCGACAGTATATGTGCCTTGGCTTCATGCAGCAGCACATTTCTTGTGATAATCTGGATTTCCTCTTCATCATCTGGTATAACATCAATGCTTGAGTCTATTTCTTTCCACCTTGAACCAGCCTTTGCAAGTGCTACTTCGCAGAACTCAGCGTTATGGTACGTCCTTATTAATATATCGCTTGTAATCATATCTTCATCAAGAAAAATAAAGCCTTCAAGCTTCCCGTTGCCCGCAAACTCCCTGGCGGCATAACATGCCCCCTTGGTAAATAAATTCTGTCCACGGAATACCCTTCTTCCGACACAAAGTTCTTTAAGGGCTTCAGACGCCCATCTCCCCTCAAAGCCACTCCCTGTCACATATATTGTAGTAACCATCTGCTTATGCAGCACTGTATTGGCAACAGTATTAAATGCATATTTAATACGTATATCATCACTTTCCACCAAAAGTTCATATGGCATAATATCTGATAAATCTTTTTTCTCTACACCTACAATATATGGGACATTTTTCCTGTCTATTGATATCTGTGAATAAGACAGGCCGCCCGTATTATATTCAAACATGCCTACATTATTAATCCAGAGTTCTTTTGGCTGGCTTACTGCATAATACATATAACTTTGCTTATGGTTCTGTACAACAAGCCTGTCTGCCATTATTCCAAGCTCTTCACAGGCATCTTTAATAATACCTGTTATTGCCACATCCCTGTCATCTATACTTATAACAAGTTTCTTAATTGTATCATTAGGGTAATATTCTTTTAACAGGCTTAGTTCCTTCAGGAAGAAACGTTTTAACACTTCCTTGCTGTGGAATGTATACCCTGCAATCTCAAATTTATCCACTGATGCAATGCGTTCAAGTATATTGTCCAGATGTATAAAATCTTCCCCTGCTTCAAGTGCATCTGTCCCCCAGAGCCACTCATTAGTCTTTTTATTAATTGCAAATGCAACAGGTATTTCATATTCCCTTTCAGTTCCATGCATCCTGCCAACCGGGACTGGTTCATATATTTTATTATCAAAGCATGAAATCTGCGAAATTGTCCTTCCCAAATCAATTCCTACCAAAAGCTGCCTTTCTTCATTCATGTATATTCCCCCGTCCTCTTAATGTAAACTACAGGTTAAAAGTTTCTTTAATCTAATATAGGTTTAAACAGCCGTTTTACATTTTCACGTTCCCTGGAATATTCTTCCATCAGCCCGATAAGTGTTGCATCATCATGCATTTCTTTGGCAATCATTATTGTATTAAGTGTATGGTAACGGCTTCCCTCCCTTGCATTGTCCATAGAGCTGTCAAAATGCACACTTACGCTTCTGGTTATCTTCTCCCCTTTTTCACTGGCCTCCGATATATAATATTGCAGAAGCTCATCCTGGAACAGCATAAATTCCTTTACCCTTATGCCCTCAAATACATTCCTCATTGTTTCGGTAATAAATTCTGCTGCCTGCCCTTCATGCCCTGATGATATAAGATAATGTATCTTTACTTCACATTCTGGTTCTGCAATATATTCAACATACTGTGCATCCATTATATGGATAGGCAATGAAAACTTGCCACTGAAATCCTTAAAAAATGAAAATACAATATTTTTATCATAAAGCATATTTACATTATAATCTGCAAAACTGGTTTCTTCCTCTGTAAGTTTCCTTTTCTGGCTAAGATATTTTAATGTTGCAATAAGGCAGGCCATGTTTTCCTGCGTGCGCACTTCATCATAAAAATATTTAAACATTTCATTAGGGATAAGCCAGTTTTTTATAAGGTATTTATATGCAATTATTTTAAGGAATGCCTTGATAAGGCGTTTATTATCACCGCTTTCATAATAACTGTAAAATATGCTGTACGCTTCTGGTGATATTTCCTCTGTAAATACCATCTGTGCAATTATACGTTCTTCAAAATTTTTACATTCTATCCCAAAACCACGTGCTGCCTGCCATACTTTTGTTTCTTCATATATACCGCCCATAAAGTAATTGCAGAGGTATTTTAACACACTTTCATCAAACTTGCCAGTATTAAAAATATGCCATGCAAGCCTTACAAGATGTACATCCTCTGTATCTGCATTATCTGCAAATGTATGTGAAGAAATCTGCAAAAGCCTTTTGCCATCTATCTTATCATAACCAAACTTTAAAATGCCTTCCATTGCCTTATCATAACAATGGCGAACCGCACAATATTCTATAAACTGTGCCCTTTCAGAACTGCTTACATTGTCCCAGTCCATAGAAACAAGCGCATCATCAAGAAGCTGGCCTTCAAAATTGTCAAAATAATATTTTACAAGGGCAGAAAAGACCTTTCTATGCTGGTAATCACTTAATCCCTCTATATTAATAACCTTGCTATGTACCTCCATAGCAGATGCGCCTGTCTGATGCAGGTGGTCAGCCCTGTCATAAAGGTATAACAAAAGCCCTGTATCTGTCTTGTTCATCTCAAAGCACCTTCCTGCAAGGTGGTCAAGGTTTAAAAGCTTATTAGCAGTATAATCTATGGACATTATATACCGGTTATCAAGCCCGTCTGCAAGAAATACATGTGACTGTTCTGTAAATATATGTACTACAGCCCTGCCATGTACAAGTGGTACAAATTCTTCATCTTTAAGCTCACGGTGCCTTACATAAACACCTGTTATATCAGGGTTATTACATATAATCTCATGGCTGAACATAACTTTTGGAAGTGCTGCTGCCACATTGTCTGTAATTGTATCCTCATTAATACATTCCTCATATATTACCGCAAGGTTCTTGCTTATACGTCCCTGTTTAAGCTGTGCAAAACAGAACTCTTCTATATTATTCATATATGAATTATAAGTATCTGGTATCTGTTCTTTATTTTTAATAACATAGGCATAAAGCATTGCCTTTTTTACAGCTGTAAGGTGGTTATCATACAAGAAATATAAAAGGACTGACTGTTTAAGGTGTATTTCCTGTGTTTCATCTAATGAATACATATAATATTCATACAAATCCGTAAGTTTAAGGTTTTTCTCAATTCCAAGTGCATACCATTTAAAAGCTTCTGCCGAAGTCATTTGCCCTTTCATATATGTACTGCATATTGCAATTAAAATCTCATCATCATTATACTTCTTGTACAATGTACATAAATCAGACAATACCATTCCTGAATAATTCTTTAATCTGCCAGCAAGATATGTATAACGCAGTACAAGCTCCCTTTCAAGGTAATCATTTGCACATCCCCAGTGCAGGCAGGCAACAATTTCCATATTTAATTCAATAAGACGCTCTGGTGTGTCATTAAATATATTACATACTTCAAGGTACAGCACAGGGCTGTGGCATCCTTCCCGCAGCTGTTCCAGTATGCTTTCAAGCTTTACCCTGTCTGCCGCATATTCACCATCAAGGTAGAATAAAAACCACAGAAGCTGCCAGCTGTGTTCTTTTTCTTCATAACACCGCCGTATCTTCTTAATGCAGTCATCCCTTTCATGTGAATCACTAGCCCACAGCCCTTTTAAATACAGGTATGCACAGTACAGTTTAACATCTTTCTTATATATATCTTTGGCAGCCTGTGAAAGACGTCCAAGGCCGCCCTCCACCACACTGTCCCTCCTGCCTATTATTCCAAGGTGGACTTTATAAAGTTCTTCCTCTACATGCAAATCCATACTCGGGGCATCTGGAAGCATCTTTTCCACAGAAGAAATATAATCCTCGGTTTCCATCCTGTTCATTGAGAAATCAAGATACAGTTTTGTAAGTTCATAATGTTTTTTCTGCAATGCCATGTTGTTTATAACAACCTCATGCCTTATGCCTGGTTTTACAGCTGTTATTTCTATTTCAATTGTCTGGCGTACAGAAGTTATCCTGATTCTTGCATAATTATTCCCTGATGCCATTTTGCCAGGGTCAACCATAAATGACATTTTATATGTCCTGCCTATAAAATTATCAGCCCAGATAATTTTATGTTCTGGTTCAACAAACCCTGCATCTGAATTTATATGGAACTCGCCAAATCCCCAGTTATCCTTTGTTATTATAATTTCATCTGTAAACTTTTCATGGCAGTTTTTATATTCAAAAGAAGTCTGGTTTACTGTAAGCATAATAGGGAGTTTCTTATGTATTGCAATTAAAAATTCTTCCATTGCAAGCCCTTTGCTTGTACCCGCAATAAGCCCCCTGTAAAGTGCAATATTTGAATTATCCCTGTATAAAAATACCTCTTCAAAATGCTGGTTCCTGAAAAGTTGTACTGCCTCTGTGCTGTCCTCTTTGGCAAGATTGGCAAAATGGAATAAATCCTTTATCCTGCCAGAAGAAACTGTACAGGAAGGAACATTTACATTAACACTGAACCTTACATGTGCACTCCCGCAGTCTGTAATAACAAGAATTGAACCTTTTACCACTTCCCCTGGCATAAAATTCTTTCCATTAAAGCTAAACCTGACCACGGAAGTTTCCCCCTGGAAAGAATCCTGCTCTAGTTCAATATAATGGCAGCTTGTACTTACAAGGCCTTTCATTGCCCTGTTCTTACTGTTACTTACAGTAAAACTTCCAGTGCATGATTCACCTGAATCAGTTTCAAGTTTTAAACTTGGCGGGGTTAGTATAAGTTCCGCCGGACTACTTTTAAATATCCCATTCGCAATCTCATCTACTTTTTCTTTCATAAATCCCTCCGGGCTTTTCCACAGACAACTATTGCCCACTATTATAACACTTTTTATATGCCTGTGTAAAGCTTTGCAAATTTTAGTTTGCCTGTAAAACAGGTAAAATCCGGGAGAGTTGACATTATATTTAAAAATGCCTATACTTGTTGGTGTTCCCATAATTTCATAACTTAAAACATGTAAAGAAAGGACTGGTTTATTTTGTTAGAACATAAAGAGCATTTCCACGGAAGTGACCTTGAAAAAATAGAAGCTGCATATGGAATTAAAAAAGAAGATATTATAAGTTTTTCTGCCAATGTAAACCCTCTTGGCATTTCAGGCAAATTAAGGGAGGAACTTTCTTCCCATATTGATGCAATTACAACTTATCCTGACAGGGAGTACACCTCCCTCCGCAAATGTATCGCAGGATATGCACATACTGATTACAGGAATATTCTTACTGGTAACGGCTCAACCGAACTTATTTCACTTGTTATACAGATTTTAAAACCCTCCAAAGCATTAATTGCAGGCCCTACGTATTCTGAATATGAACATGAAATTTCACTTTACAACGGCCGTTCACATTATTTCCGTTTACAGGAATATGATGATTTTAATTTAAATATTGATGCACTGGACAAAGCACTGGCTTCTGATATTGACTTGTTTGTATTATGCAACCCTAATAACCCTACATCCTCACAGATTGGCAGGGATACTATGCGCAAAATACTTGATATATGTAAAGAACGCGGGATTTTTGTAATGGTTGATGAAACATATGTTGAATTTTCAAAAGATTATGAAAATATCACTTCTATACCACTTACAGAATATTACAATAATATAATAATATTACGTGGCATATCAAAATTCTTTGCAGCACCCGGACTCCGCCTTGGATATGCAATATGTGGCAGCCGCCATCTCCTTAAAGAGATAGACAGCCGTAAAAACCCCTGGACTATTAACTCCCTTGCCGCCATTGCAGGTGAAATAATGTTTAATGATACAGAATATATCAAGAAAACCAGGGAACTGGTTTCCTCCGAAAGAAACCGTATATGCCAGGTTTTAGAAAAAATACCAGAAGTAAAATTTTACCATCCAAATGCCAACTTTATCTTACTGCGTATATTAAAAGATGGCATTACATCCGGGGATTTATTTGATGCTGCAATTAAAAAAGGACTTATGATAAGGGACTGCTCAACCTTCCCGTTTCTTGATAATAAGTTTATAAGGTTCTGTTTTATGAACCCAGAAGAAAATGACGCACTCCTTAAAGTCCTTACTGAAACACTCCGGAAATAACCAGCCTGGATATTTATAATCCACAGGAACAGGCAGTATTTAATACTCTCTGTTCCTGTTAAATACTTTTATCTTTCTATAATATTTTTCTTTATTTCAATAATCTGGTCACGCAACTGTGCCGCAAGCTCAAAGTTTAATTCTGCTGCCGCAACATTCATTTTCTTAGAAAGCTTTGCAACAAGTTTTTCAAGTTCCTTTATATCCATTGACTCAATATCCTTATTAATTTCCTCCGCAGGACTTTCTACTTTCTTAGATATGCTTATAATATCCCTTACTGCCTTTTTAATGGTCTGTGGTGTTATTCCATGTTCATCATTATACCTTTGCTGTATTTCGCGCCTTCTTCTGGTTTCACTTATTGCATTCTGCATAGAATCCGTAATCTTATCAGCATACATAATTACATGGCCGTCTGAATTACGGGCAGCACGTCCTATAATCTGTACAAGGGATATCTCAGAACGCAAAAACCCTTCTTTATCTGCATCAAGAATAGCAACAAGCGCAATCTCCGGGATATCAAGCCCTTCCCTTAAAAGGTTAATCCCAACAAGGACATCAAATACATCCATACGCATATCCCTGATAATTTCTGAACGTTCAAGCGTATCTATATCTGAATGGAGATATTTTACCCTTACACCCACTTCCTTAAGATAGTCTGTCAAATCCTCTGCCATACGTTTTGTAAGGGTATTAACCATAACCTTATTGCCTGCACCAGTAGTTTTCCTGATTTCAGCAAGCAAATCATCAATCTGCCCTTCTACCGGCCTTACAAATATCTCAGGGTCTAAAAGACCTGTAGGCCTGATAATCTGCTCTGCCCTTGCAAGTTCATGTTCCTTTTCATAGACATTAGGCGTTGCCGACACAAATAACATCTGGTTAATATGTGACTCAAACTCTTCAAAGTTTAAAGGCCTGTTATCAAGTGCAGACGGAAGCCTGAAACCATAATCCACAAGCGTTGTTTTCCTTGACCTGTCCCCTGCAAACATTCCCCTTACCTGCGGAAGTGTGATATGTGACTCATCAACTATAATAAGAAAATCATCTGGGAAATAATCCATAAGGGTGTGTGGCGTTTCCCCTTCCTTTAGCCCCGTTAAATGCCTTGAATAATTTTCTATTCCTGAACAAAAACCTGTTTCCCTCATCATCTCTATATCAAAATTAGTTCTTTCGGCAATTCTCTGTGCTTCCAAAAGCTTACCAGCACCCTTAAAAAAACGCACCCTTTCTTCAAGCTCTGCCTCAATTTCCTTTATTGCCCTTTCCATAGCCTCAGGGTCTACTACATAGTGTGATGCGGGAAACACCACCATATGTTCCAGTTCAGCTTTAATCTCACCTGTAAGCACATCTATTTCAGTAATCCTCTCAACCTCATCACCAAAAAACTCTACCCTCAGTGCTTTCTCCGATTCAGAAACAGGAAAGATTTCAAGAACATCACCATGCGCCCTGAAAGTCCCACGCTGGAAGTCCATCTCATTACGTGTATACTGTATATCAACAAGCCTGCGCATAACATCATCCCTGTCCTTTTGCATGCCAGGTCTTAAAGAAACCGTCATATTCTGGTAATCAACAGGACTTCCAAGACCATATATACACGAAACACTCGCAACTATAATAACATCATTTCTCTCAGTAAGGGCAGCAGTAGCAGAATGCCTTAACTTATCTATCTCATCATTAATAGATGAATCCTTTTCTATATAAGTGTCAGAAGAAGGAACATACGCTTCCGGCTGGTAATAGTCATAGTAACTTACAAAATATTCCACTGCATTATTTGGAAAAAAATCTTTAAACTCACCATATAACTGTGCCGCCAGTGTTTTATTATGCGCTATAACAAGCGTTGGTTTATTTAATTGCTGGATAACATTTGCCATCGTGAAAGTCTTACCAGAACCAGTAACACCAAGAAGTGTCTGGAACTGGTTTCCCTCCTTAAAACCCTTTACCAGTTCCCCAATAGCCTGTGGCTGGTCACCTGTAGGTGCATATTGTGATATTAATTCAAAATGATTCATTCTATTTCTGCTACTAAAAACATATACA
>DKYP01000083.1 GCA_002499945.1 Lachnoclostridium sp. UBA7097 | reverse complement strand
TTTTATCGAACTCACGTTATTTTAAGTTTTGTACTTGAATTTGTACTGTCTGTAGTATTGGTCTTCTATTCTGCTACGGGCGGTATTGTGCAGTTTTATTTGCTGGAGGATGGCAAAAAACCTGTCCATGATTTAAAACATACTATTGATGGAAAGACAGGTGTGAGGATAACCAGCAGCGTTCCAAAGTACAACAGGCTTGTTGATGTTGCAGGTGGTTATTTTAGTATTACTGCTGATGACAATTTAGTAATTGCGGGGGCTGGAGGTGATGCCGTTTTTATTCCCAAGGGGTCTGTAAAGGATATTACATTTACTACTTTAGCAGGCTGGAAAACTAAAGTGGGTTACAGCGGCGGCATATGGAAACGGCTTTAGCCTGACAGAGAAAGGCGGGGTGTTTATGGGAATGGTTTTTAACCTGGGGGACTGGGTAAAGGTGCCTGTTGTTGAAATGGGAAGTTTTGAGTTTATTGCAGGCCCGGTGGTTTATATTAATGACTGTCTTTTTGTTGTAAAGTCGGCTGTAGGAGGTTTCACAGTTTCATTTACATGGACGGAGGCTGCCCGTAACAGGTATGCTTTTAAAAAGATAGATGTTGGTGAGGCACGTAAGCTGCTGGCAGATCGGCTGGGTGGCAGGGAACTTGTAGTATAGTGGATAGTTGTGAAAGGAAGGTGTAGATATGGGATACGTTGGGTGTCATCTTAGTATTTCAAATGGATATATTAGTATGGCTAAGACAGCGGGGTGGCTTGGTGCAGGCACTTTTGCGTTCTTTGTCAGGAATCCCAGGGGAGGCAAATCAAGGAAACCATCACAGGAAGAACTGGTTGCTTTTAAAGAAGCAACTAAAAAGTTTGCCCCTCTGGTAGTTCATGGTTCATACACTATGAATTTGTGTTCGGACAGGGAAGATATCCGTAAGCGTGCAGCAGAAATGCTTAAAGAGGATCTGGAATTAATGGAACAGATACCTGGGAATTACTATAACTTTCATCCAGGTTCCAATTTGTCCCAGGGCATACAGGCAGGGACAGATTTTGTTGCCAGTGCTTTAAACAGAGTCCTGGATTTCGGGCAGTCAACCATTGTGCTGTTGGAAACTATGGCAGGAAAGGGTACTGAACTTGGACGGAATTTCCAGGAACTTGCAGCAATACTTGGTAAGGTTGAGTGCAGTGGGAAAGTTGGTGTCTGTTTTGACACATGCCATGTGTGGGATGCAGGCTATGATATCAGGAATAACCTTGACAGTGTCCTTGATGCGTTTGACCATGAAATCGGGCTTGGTAAACTGATGGCTGTCTATCTTAATGACAGCCTGTACAGCAGGGGCTCAAAGAAAGACAGGCATGCAAGGCTGGGGGAAGGGGCTATAGGGATGGAAGCTTTAGAAAGAGTGGTTACACACCCTGCTTTGTCAGGCAAGCCTTTTATTCTGGAAACACCTTGCAGTTTAGCAGAGTACCAGAAAGAGATAGCATTAGTTAACAGCTGGATGGAAAAAGTGTAACCAGCATGGAAAGAGCTTATTATAGGTATTAAGCTGAAAGAAAGCAGAGGAGGGGAAACAATGCAGGATATAGAAAAAATATTGGATGGGAGAGAAGAAACTGCATTTGCATTCCGTGCTGAAGACAGGTATATTGTTATCAGGGAAGCTACGGGTGGCTATGATTATTCAGTTAAGGATATGGCTTATAATGATATTGATGGGGGTCTTTATGATGACCTTAGTGTCAGTATTGCTGAAGCGCTGGCTATTGTAGTAGGTGAGATTCTTGCGCAGCCAGATTTCAGTTTAACCAAGGGCAGTATCAGGGAATCTAGTGTACTTGAGGAAATTGAATATGATGAGTTTTTAAAGAGAGCTGGTTATGTTTAGAGTGCAGTGAGAGGTGGCTTATGTGTGTGAAGGGATTGCCAGAGGACTGTAATTTGATACAAAAAGAAGGTATTAATTTTCGTTTAAAAATCCAATGATATTTTATGACGAAGGGATTCAGATTAAAGTGTACAGACCTCTTATTTAGAAAAGGTGTGTGGGTGGATTATACTAACGGTTTTATAACCATTTAATGGTGTTGGGGCAGCCAGCTTCCATTTTATAGGTTAAAGTACAGCACTGGCTGAATCAATTTTATTTTTGCTGAAGACCATTTCAGGCTCTTTATCTGGTTTGAATTTTTCAAGCATGGCATTGATGTAACTTAAAAATTCATCTGGCGTAGTTTCCACAGTAGAAACCGTTTTTGCATAAGCTATTGCAATTTGTAATTGTTGTTCTTCGGTGTACATAGTAAACTCCTTTATTTTTTATTTATTATACCAGAAAGGAGAATTGAAATGCAAGATGTGAATTTAAAAGCACGAACCAGAGGTTCTTTGACTAATGGTGATATTAGCAAAGCTTTGCTTCAGTCAGTCATAACTGTTGGTGCAAAATACAGTTGTACTGTAGCTGAGCTTCAGGAACAGTTACGTGCATTGGCGGATTTTTTACCAACATGTATCGTTGTTCCGCCACAGACTGTTATTACAATTGCAGATACTGTTAAAGACGAATAGCAGCAGGCTTTAGTGCAGCGGCTTTTTATTTGAATAGCCCTGGTGTGCTGGCTGCCTGGTGGTGAAACCATAGTGCTGGAATCAGAATGGGAGAAGTTGTAAAAATGGTTCTGGTTACAGGAATGTTTCTATGGTTTCTCTTTTAGGATAATAACAGGATAGTGTGTTATTGTTCTGGCTGTAGAGTTTTTGTTTTTTGATGTTTGCAGGATAGTCTGGCAGGAATTAGTGTAATAAGAGTTGGATATTATCACAAAGCTATTACTTTAGAAATTAAATTCTGAAGTGGTAGCTTTTTATGTGTTTAAGTTTTGAATGGTATGGACTGCCTGGTGGCATTGTACCATGTCTTATAATTACTTGTGTAATAAATACGAAGACAAACCGTTTCCTTGTACGGTATTGGCTTTTCACTGTCGATTTGCCCTGGAGTTGAAATCTGAAAACCATTTGTGGCTTGTGTAATAGGTATACTAGATTAGCCAGCAGGACAGGCTGCTACAGAAAACTTGTCTTTAACAAATGGAAAGGAGGTTTTACAGCTTATGCATATTTGAAGGGGCTTCAAGGTATTGCTGCAGTATGGTGCTGTTTGCAGGTTTCCTGTCAGGTATTGGGCCAGGATTTGGTGGAAAGATAAATGTCTTGGAACCAGTAAGTCAGGATGGTAACAGCAGGTATAGCTGGTGGTATTGGCAGTGGGCAGAAAGGTTACAGGAACGTGAAAATTAATTCCCAGATACCTTCCTGGACAGGCTTATCGTAAGTGCGTGTACTTGCCAGATGATGGCAAGCGTGATTGTTACAGCTGCTTTATGGGTGGTATCTGGCAGGATAACAGGGGGCAGTTATGGAAAAATCCAGGGTCAGGATAATCAAAGTTTTTATAAGTTTTGTGCTGTTGCTGTCAATCACAGCAGCAGTAATTAAATTGAGGTCCTATTACCATATTAGTGTCAGGATTGGCGGCTATGACGTGATAAGTAAAGAGATTACTATCAACAAAGAAAATGGCGAAGTCAAGAGAATTAATTTAAACACAACAAATGTTTACACAACGTTGGAAAATAATTTGTGGATTATTGGTGATGGTATTTCGGAACTTGTTATAGGCGAAGAAGTTAAATCGTTGGATGCGGATAATTTATCACTTGTGTTTAAAAGTGGTAAATGGTATACCAGATAAACTGGCATGGAGTGTGACATCTTGTTTGCAGTGGTGTTAGGCGGCAGTTTTAACACCGCTGCAGTTTGCTTTAAAGTGGAGAAATCTGTGTCATCTTTTATAAGAAACTACATAGTAAAGTATAGTTTATTAGCAGCAGGCTTGTCTAAATGGATTATATCTGTTTTCGTAGTTTAGTAAAACTGTGAGTGAAGTAAAATAAAGGATGGGAGATGTGGGAATGAGTGCTTTGTTGATAAAAGGAAACCAGTGGTTATTATCGGGAGTTTAACCAAAAATTTAAATATCACATTATTATCGTAAACTAACCATGTGTGACAGAAACTCCAGCCTGGAACAAATGAATAAAAGCAAGTAAAGAAACCAGTAAATCAGATATAGGTCTGAAAACAGGACTGGCAAAAATCCTACTATACAGAACAAAATTGTGGTTTTGGTTTTTAAGGATACCAGCCAGACAAAGAAGGAGAGTGCAATATGGCAGATTATATAGCAACGGCAAGGACAAATTATTTCAGGGTAACTGATGAACAGAAATATCAGAAGCTCTTTAAAGGGCTTGTATCAGATAACCAGCTTTTTGATTTTACAAAAGAAGAGAATGGCGTAGTTTTTCACGCTTTTGGTTCCTATGGTTGGATAAGTTATGAAACAGGACAAGATGATGGTGAAAGTAATGATGGTTTTGATTTTTTTCTGGAAGAGCTCCAGCAAATATTACCAGATGATGAAGCTTTTGTTTACCAGGAAATAGGGCATGAAAAACTGCGTTATGTAACAGGTGGGGCTGTTGTGGTTACATCTAAGGTTATAAAACAGCTTGGACTTGATACTTTGGTTAAAGATACTATAGAAACACTGTTAGGCAGTGGTAACACAGTTAGCGGCTGTAGTTACTGAATGGTATTTTGCTAAAGTCTGTAGGCTTGATGTAACAGAATGTTAAACTGGGTTGCTTGTATGCCTTCAACAATTTAACAGAAAGAAGAGAGGAAGAATGTGTGTTCAGTATAAATATAAAAGTGGCTACTAAAGATATGGCGGCAAAAAATAACTGGATAAATGAAAAAAGTATTCCAGCAAATCCACTTAAAGAAAATTTTGGTTACTGGTTAAAAGAGCTTTATAATCTATATAAAGATATGTGTGGTACAGGAAATCTTCTGGCCAGGTTTTATTATGGGACAGTACTTTTTTATGAAACAGAATTAAACAGGCATGGAATTGTACAAGAAAAACGTTATCTGGTTATTGGACAGAAATTTTCTAATGGGACAGTATACCATTCTACAATGTGTACAACGGAATAGCTCTGCGGTCTGCTAAAGGCGGTCCAGTTCCGCCAGTTTTAAACCTGGAAAAGTGATGGATGTAAAAGGTAAAATACAGCAGGATAGCACAGATATATTTATACAGGCAGTCCTGTTGTATTTACTATAATAATTTTACCCTTAAGGGCAAAAGGAGGTATTATGAAAGTATATTTATTGGAAACTGGTGTTTTGCTTGATAAGTCTGATAAAGATTATGGAAGTTATTCGCAAGTTTATGACAAGCAGCATGGCTTTTATGATGAATGCCAGGAGTTCAAACCTAATCTTGACAAAGCTGTAGAAGAAGCAGAAACATATGTACAAGGCGGTGTACCTGGTACTTATGCTGTGGTTTCAAAGCTTGATACAGGTTATGGTTATGAAGAAGATGAACTGGAGGAAATGGATTTGTCTGGCATAGAGTATAACCTGAAAGATGTAGTATTTTCATTTGTTAAACAAAAAGATGGGAAACTGGTAAAGGATTTTCTTGGAAATATACAAAAATAACGCAGATAGTATATGTTTTGTATGTGGACATGCAGTATCTGGTATAAGGATTATGTATGGCTTACTGTCCTTATACCAGAGATGTTTTCTAGCTGGAAAGGGGGGAGGTTTTGTGGTAATATTGGTGATGGGTGATAAAAATGAAACCAATAGAGATACTACAGAACCGCATTGTTATGTATTATGTTGAAAAAAAGATAGCAGATGGCTGGCTTGCCATGCCAGATTTTATGTTTTTGGAAAAAATGGAACAGAACTGGCAGCGTGTGGAAAAATTGAAAAACTCTATAAGGCTGTACTATAAAAATATCCGTTCTGAACGTGAGTGCCTTGAGCTTAGTGACAATCTGAAAATATTTAATGAATTTATAGAAAGTATTGCAAAAGGTGGACTACGGGATTTTGTAACTGGTGCGGGTTGTGAAGATTTTGGGCAGCTGTCAGTATGGATAAAGAGGTTTAAACAGGCACAGGAAGCTGCTGATGCCTTTATACGGACAGAATCTGAAGTAATACGGCGTTGTGTCAAATGCTGGGAAGGCGGGCTTACTGATGTAAACGTGCTAAGATACCACGCAGATGGTCTTAGTGAATATTCTTTTATTTTGCAGGCAGTAGATTCTTTTGATCCATTATGGTGTTTCAAAGGTCCTGCAGTGAGCACAAGCCTGTATACTGATAAACTTCTTTATACTTACCATAACAGAAAAGGTGGTATTATTTATAAATTAACCCAGGATAATTTTATAACAATGGCAGTATCTGATGCAAACAGCCATGTGGTCCGGTTAACTACTGATAATGACCGTATAAAATCTACACTTGCATTAAGCTGTATAGCAGACTGCTATGATTTGTGTTTCAATGATGGTCCTGACAACTGTTATTATCCTTACAAGGTTTTTGCTGGTAAGTGTCTTGAGCGTGCTAAAACGATTAATGAGGACAGTGATAAGTATAATGAGATATTACTTAAACCTTGGTTTGAAAATGATGTCCTCGCAGTATTCTACAGGCATGATGCTACAGACTGGTTTAAAAAGCAGGCAGAGGAACTGGCAGATATAGCCAATCTGCCATTAGTCATACAAGAAGAAAATGGTATGCTTAGAAATGGCGTAAAAGTATGATGACACTGGTTTTTAAAAAGTAAAGAAGTGTATAATGCAAAATAATAAGGAGTGATTTCATGGCTGGCTTGTACAATGCTATAAAGCTTGCAGCTGTTGGTTTTGATTCTGGCCAGAGCATATATTTACGGGAAAATGGATAGATTTTCCAAGTGAATTTAAAAAGATTACCAGTAAGGCAAACTAAAGAAAAGTATGATATGGGAATGGCTAAGGTGACGGACAAATGCCCATACTTTGTGTGTGTGGACTATAAAGGATTTTTATTCACGATAAAAACTAATTTTATAGGTGAAGCCAGTAACAAGAAGTTTAATCCGCATTATAGATATTCTAACAAAATTAAAGAGCAGGCTGATAAGGCCATGCCGATAAGAGAAACATTTGAAGCATTGGGAGAGCGTGGAAAAAATTGAACTTCTGCTGGAAGCAGGCTATTCTGATGAAAAAGTTATTGGATTACCTATTTAAAAATCAATCTATACTATGAAAAGGATAATACTAAATAAATAATTTTAGGGGAAAGTGTATCCTTTAACTGGATTGGATACATAGTATTAGTAGAAGTGTCTGGCAGATAATTTTCTTAAAATTCTGTATCTGTTATAGATTTGCAAGGTATTACAGAAATATTGAATTTTGAGAAATTGTTATTTAGGATATTTTAGTATATAATGTGAGTAAAAGTACAGGAGGCAGCCAGATGGAGTATTATTTTAAAAGAGATGTCTGGAAGGATTTGCTTGAGTGGAAAGAAAAGTCAGATCTATCCTTGGAAGTGTGTGGAGCCAGGCAGGTTGGAAAGACTTTTATTCTAAAAAAGTTCTGTAAAGAGAATTTCAAGCAGTTCTTTTATATTAATATGAGTGAGAGTACAGGAAAGGATTTTTTGGACAGCATTGCTGTATGGTCTGAAAAATATTCCCATGAACATGACAGCAGTACAGATATACTCAGGTTAATGAAAATTTACAAACCAGATTTTGAGGACAGGGAGGATACTGTAGTCCTGATAGATGAAATACAGGAATCCCCAAGGGTATACAATCTGATACGTCCAGTTACCCGTACTTTAAAAGCAAAGTTAATTGTAACAGGAAGTTATCTTGGAAAGGTTCTGGACAAGGAATTTTTTCTTCCAGCAGGTGATTTAAAACCACTTATAATTTCCTCCTTGTCATTCCCTGAATTCCTGGATATCTTTGGTAAAAGAACCAGACAAAAAGAATGTTATTATATTTCTGGTTATGATAAAAATCTTGCCCAGTATTTTGAATTATACAAATGGACAGGAGGATATCCTGCTGTTATAGCATAATATCTTAATACCAGGGATTTAAAAGCCTGTACAAAAAAGCTGTTATATGTTGCAGGGACATTTACTTCAGAATCGAGTATATACATCCATTTTGTGATGGTAATGGCAGGACAGGCAGAATGTTAATGAATAACTATTTGATTAACAATGGATATGAAAATATGAAAGCGGTATCTGTTACTAAAGAAATTGACCGTACAAGAAAACAATACGATGTGGCATTTGTTTCTTCTGAAAACAGGTATGCTGACTGTACGCCGTTTTTGTTATATGGGCTGGAGGTAGTTTATGCAGCAATTGTTTCGGTTATTTAAAAAAGCATAATGTTAAATTTTATTATTGTATAGAACGGGAGAACCAAGTACCAGTTTTAAACCATTTATGATTATAGGGGAGGTATAATCAAGATGAAATATATTTTTAGAAACAAAGCCTTTTAGATAAACTGGGTACGGAGTACAAAAATATATTCTAATGTGTATGACGATAAACATAGATTTACAATGGATATTAAAAAATACATTTGATTTTTTTGAGAATTGCCAAGTATTTTTTGACGGGCAGGCTTGTATTCGGTGCTAGACTGATTGGAGGTGTTAAAGTGGCTACAAAAATTATGAATGCTTTTGGGGATAGTGTGATTCCTTGCAATGCAGACAGTTTTTCTGTCATGTCAGAAGAATCATCTGAAAATATGTCAAAAAATTTTGAAAATATGACGTATGATAAATATTTTAAAAATGTATTCAGTATTAAGAGAATTTTAGCTGTAGTTATAAGAGAAACTATTGATTTGTATGCTGACTGTACTCTCGATGAAGTGGTAGGGTTAATTGAAATGACAGAAACTGACAGTGCAGTTTCTACGACAGGACTGGAAAAAATTGCTTCTATCAACAGCCATGCTGTCGGAGAAGGAAGTGTGTATTTTGATGTTTTTGTAAAAGTCGGACTGCCCTGGTATGTTGATAAAAATTTGTATACATCTCCTTATTTTTGTATAAAACTTGATGCGGAAATGCAAAGGAAACTTAATCCAGGTTATGTCTTATCTAAGAGAGGCCTGTATTATGGTTCAAGAATGGTTACGGAACAGTTACCAGTCATTAACAAAGATACTAATTATGATTTATACTAATTCCACTTTAAATCAGGAAGAAAATATGTTAAAATGTAAATATGAGTTACAG
>DKYP01000193.1 GCA_002499945.1 Lachnoclostridium sp. UBA7097 | reverse complement strand
TTTTCAATAGTTTTTTCAATATCCATCTTAACCTTATTCTCATATCCTGAATAAGTATGAGCAACATACCAATGCGCTTCTGTATCTGCCATAATCTATCACCTTATCCTATCTGAAGAATCTTATCAAGGCCTGTCTTAATAAGAAAATCAAGCAGGGCAATGATTGCACCTAAAATAACTGTTACAATAACTACTGCTGTAGTTTCTTTGATGACTGTATTTTTATCCGGCCATATAATCCTGCTAAATTCTGCCTTCAGCTTCTGGATACGGCCACCTTGTTTATTTGTGCCATTATCTGCACTTTCAGTTTTCTTTGGTCCGTCCTGTCCAACTAATTCTTTGTTCTCAGAATCTCCCATAAAAAGCCTCCATTCTGCGGCTATATACTATTTTGCACAATATCAAAACTATTTTGTTTCCTTGTGTATTGTGTGTTTCCTGCAGAACCTGCAATATTTCCTTGTTTCCATTCTGTCAGGATGGTTTCTTTTTTCCTTGGTAGTAGCATAATTACGCTGTTTGCATTCTGTACATGCTAAAGTAATCTTTACTCTCACAGATTTCACCTCCATAAATTAAATACATTTTATAAAATCCAGACATAAAAAAAAGACCTGTTACATCGCCAAACAAGTATAACATAGTTCCAGATTGCCCGTCAAGGTCTTTTTTTGTTAAAATATATATTTATATATTGACTTTAACGGGGCGTAATAGTTTACAGTATAAACAGATGGAAAACCAGTTTACATCTGTTGTAAAAAAGTTTTTAAAAGAGCAAGGGAGGCAGCACAAAATGATGACTGTAAAAGAAATATCAGATATTACAGGTATTAGCAGAAGGACACTTCATTATTATGATGAGATTGGCCTGCTAAAGCCAACGGGTAAAAGCGAAGCGGGTTACAGGCTTTATGGCACCAGGGCTTTGGAAACGTTAAGGCAGATATTATTTTTCCGTGAGTTTGATATTCCATTAAAAGAAATCAGGGCTGTTATAGAAAATCCTTCTCTTAGCAGAAAACAGATATTACAGACGCAGCGTAAAATGTTAGTAGCAGAAAAAGAACGCCTGGAGCGTCTTGTAAGCAGTATTGATAAAATTTTGGAAGGGGAAAAGCATATGGACTTTAAAATATTTAATGAAACAGAAATAGAGGAGATATTTAACTCAATGGTTTCAAAAATGGGTGAAGAAGAAAAAAGTGTATTTGCAAAAAACTATGGAAGCATGGAAGGGTTTAAGGAGCATTTTAAAGAAAATGCTTCAAGTGAAAAAGTACAGAAGAATTTAAATAAGATGCTGGAATGGTATGGAAGTAAAGAGAATATCATGGACAGTGCATTAAATCCTGTTGGCAGGGAAGTAGCGGATTCATTACATAAACGCCTTGAAAGCATTATGGATAAACTGGCAGAAAGAAAAAAACAGGGGTATGCCATAGATTCTTTTGAGGTAAAAGAGGTGATAGGGGAATATGGCTTTGTACAAAAACAGCTTTTTGGCATAAAAGATGAAAATAAGTTTATGCTGGAAATGGCCGGATTATACCAGGATAATGAAGAAGTAAAAAAAGCATATGATATAAAATATGGTGAAGGGATGGCAGACTTTTTTGCAGAAGCGGTAAAAGGGTTTTATAAAATTTCAGAATAAAATTATAAATATATGCTCTCTGCCAGTATAACCAGATAACAAAGATGGCATAGATATAATATTTATGCCATCTTTGTTTATTTCTGGCGGGAATTACTGGTTATCTTGTCTGTATTCTAGAAATAAAGGTTTTGTTAATAGTTCTTAAATTATTATGTTTTTGGTATTCATGTATATCAAATTCAACTATAACAAGAAAAGTATCTTTTTCATGGTTTATATTATCTGGTTTTGATGGTGTTGGCAAAGGAAGATTATTTTCTTTCATATCAGAAATACAAAGACTAAGTGCATCAACAGCCATTTCGTATGCCTCTTCCATGCTTTCGCCTTGTGTAAGACATTCAGGAAGGTCTGGAAAAGACACCCAGAAACCGCCTTCTTCAGCAATGTGGAAAAGTGCTGGATAAAATAATTTATTCATAAGAAATCCTCCATATAGGTATTGGTTACTTAAGTCCTGCCTGTTTCAGTATTTCCTGTTCAAGACCTTTTTTAAGTGATTTTGAATGATAGGGCACAATCGTTTGTTTTTGGGTTCTGGTGTTAATCAATTTTATATGGAAACCATTCTGGCTAACTTCTTTGAATCCGTTCTTTTTAAGAAATTTAACCATTTCCTTTGGGGTCATTGGCATTAAACTTTTCTCCTTTTAAATATTTCCGGAGGGAAACTAGTATTTATTATATTAATTGTATTAAATGTTATTTATAATGTCAATAAAAAATTGGTTGACTTCCACCAGATATATATGTATAATGTCGTTAATAAATTTTAGGAGGATTTTGCATGTTAATTGTTGATGTAATGGAGAAAATTGCAAAATAAAATATTGCAGGGATGTTTATTGCTAGTACCAGTATTTTCTGGATTTTGCCAGATATTCTACGCAATAAGTATGCCCGTTTTCGCCTTACATTTGCTTAATATTGTGGTATATATTCTGGAATAGTTTAAGCATAGCTGTACTGGCTATGCTTTTTATTGAACATAAGGGCAGTTCGCAGAGCGCACTGTCCGTTGTTTGTGAAAGTATTTTATATGTTCCAGGGTATGTATTTTTAAAGTTTGTATATTATACAGCCGCAGTATCTTATGTTTCAGGGTACTGCGGCTGTTTTTTATAAAAAATTAAAGAAAAGGGGATTTAAGAAATGGATATAGGGAAACAGATAGAATTTGATAAAATAAAAGAAAAATGGATGGAACTGGCTGTTACAGAAAAGGCAAAGGAAATGATTAAGGGATTATCATTTTATTTATCAGAAAGTGAATTAAAAAGACAGTTAAAGGATACAACAGATAGCAGGAATTTAATTGAAAAACTTGGGACACCGCCGCTTCCAGATGTACAGGAGATAAAAGAAAGTATTGCAGCAGCAGAAAGAGGGGAGTGCCTTATGCCATACCAGTTAGAACGTGTGGAGAAAACGCTTGTTGCAATAAAGCGTTTAAAGGATTATCTTGGACGTGGAAAAATATATGGAAACCATCTTGCTTATTATGAAGAAAACCTGTATACAGATGATGCTTTAAGAGAGGAAATTTTAAAGCAGATAAGGAATGGGGAAGTAGATGACTATGCTTCTAAAAATCTTTTGCACACAAGAAGGCAGATTGCAAAGACAGAGGAAGAGATGAAGCAGAAGGCAGCACAGATAATGCGTTCTAATAAAGAGTATATGGCAGACAGTTATTCTACGCTGCGCAATGGAAGGTTATGTGTTCCTGTAAAAAAGGAATGCAAATCAAAAATACCTGGTATGGTTATTGGACAGTCAGCAACAGGAAATACATTTTTTATTGAACCTGCCAGTATTGCAAAGTATTATGAAGAATTGCAGCTTCTTAAAACCATTGAGGAAAATGAGGTGTACCAGGTTTTATATACTTTAACTTCAATGGTTGCTGCAAAGGCGGATATTATAAATGAAAATACCGGGGTAATTGAAAAGCTTGATTTTATATTTTCAAAAGGAAAGTTAAGCATTGGTTTAGATGCCACAGAACCAGCGGTGAATACAGAAAGAAGAATTGTATTAAAAGATGCAAGACATCCTTTAATGGATAAAAATATAAATGTCCCATTGCAGTTTAAAATGGGGGATGGTATAAATGGAATAATAATAACAGGGCCAAATACAGGTGGAAAGACAATAGCAATTAAAACTGTTATGCTTAATTGTATAATGGCACAATGTGGCCTGCATGTTACTTGCAGGGAAGCGGATATATGCATGAACAGTTCGTATCTTTGTGATATTGGTGACGGACAGAATCTTGCAGAAAATCTTTCTACATTTTCTGCACATATTAAAAATATCCTGGAGATTTTAAAGGAAGCGGACAGGGAAAGTTTTGTAATAATGGATGAACTTGGTTCTGGCACAGACCCGGCAGAAGGAATGGGCATTGCCATTGCTGTACTGGAGGAACTTAAAAAGGAAGGCTGCCTGTTCCTGGTTACAACACATTATCCAGAGGTAAAGGAATATGCATGCAGGACACAGGGGGTTATTAATGCAAAAATGGCATTTGATAAAGAAATATTATGCCCTGTCTACCAGATGGTAATAGGTGAGGCAGGTGAAAGCTGTGCATTTTATATTGCAGACAGGCTTGGAATGCCAGCAAATATGTTAAAAACAGCAATCGGCCATGCCTATGGTGAAGATGCCATTAAAAATTATAAAATAAAAGATAAACAAAATATTATAAAAGCAAAAAAGGGCAATAAAATTGAAAAGGTGAAAGTGCAGAAAAAACAAAAAGAACTTAGGGATAAATATAATATAGGTGACAGTGTAATGGTTTTTCCTGACAGGAAAACAGGCATTGTATGTGAACCAGTTAATGATAAAGGTATTTTAAGGGTACAGCTTAAAGATAAGAAAATCTGGATTAACCATAAAAGGGTCCAGTTACAGGTTGCTGCTACAGAATTGTACCCTGAAGGCTATGATTTCCAGATTATATTTGATACTGTAGATAACAGGAAAACCAGACATGATATGGAACGTAAATATACGGATAAAATTATAGAATATGATAATTAAAAAATTTCTTTTATTTCGTATATGCATCTGTTATAATTGGCATTATAAAGATATTTTAAAACAATAAATTAAGATTCTAAAATAAAGGAGGGCGTTTTATTTGAAGAAATTCGATGTTGTGGCGCTGGGGGAATTGCTTGTTGATTTTACAGAGAACGGGGTTAGTGTGCAGGATAACCCGCTTTTTGAAGCAAATCCGGGTGGTGCACCTTGTAATGTTTTATCAATGTTACAGCGCCTTGGTAAGAAAACCGCGTTTATAGGGAAAGTGGGAAATGATTCTTTTGGAAAGATGCTTAAAAATGTAACAGAGGAACAGGGAATTGATATAAGCAATCTTGTCACTGATGCTAAAGTCCCTACAACACTGGCATTTGTACACACTGCACCAGACGGGGAACGCAGTTTTTCGTTTTACCGTAATCCCGGGGCAGATATGATGCTTAGGGAAGATGAAATTGATTTTTCTTTAATACAAAATACAAAACTTTTTCATTTTGGCAGCCTGTCCATGACAGCCCAAGGGGCAGAGAATGCAACAAAGGCAGCAGTAAAAGCAGCAAAGGAAGCAGGGGCGGTAATTTCTTTTGACCCTAACCTGCGTCCGCCATTGTGGGACAGTATGGATACAGCAAAGGAAAAAATTTCATATGGCATAAGCCAGTGTGATGTCCTTAAAATTTCTGATGATGAGATAGAGTTTTTTACTGGTACAGAAGATATTGACCAGGGTGCAGAAAGGATACAGGAAAGATATAATGTACCATTTATATGTGCTACAATGGGAAAAAGGGGAAGCAGGGCATATTATAATGGAATAAAGGTAGAATGTGCACCATTTTTAAATGATGATACTGTTGAAACTACAGGGGCAGGGGATACATTTATGGCATGTGTATTAAACTGGATTCTTGACTATGGCATAGATGGTATGGATTCACACAGGATGCATGATATGCTTGGGTTTGCTAATGCTGCTTCTTCCATTATAACAACAAGAAAAGGCGCATTAAAAGTTATGCCAGAGGAAGAAGAAGTCTGGAATTTCATGCAGGAGAGAAGAAAGGGAGAACAATGGGAATAGGGAACAAGGAGATATTGTTAAGTTAGTAAAAATATAGATAAAAGTGTATATATGTGCTTAAATGTATTTAACAAAAAACTAAATGAAAGG
>DKYP01000047.1 GCA_002499945.1 Lachnoclostridium sp. UBA7097 | reverse complement strand
CTTTTTTCAAGTTGAACGACTATACTTGTTCCAGTGTATAGTATATGGATTACTTTGGTTAACAAAAGTTCAGGTTTAGCAGGGAGGGTTATTAAGTATCAAATAGAAAACGTTGATGTATCTGGCAGTGATGAAAATGGGGAATTGTATAGAAATAAGGCATTGCGTAAACTTGATACTGTTACAAATATGATGAATATTTATTTTGTTTGTATAGACAAGGATATTGTTAATAATTCTGATACTGTTATAGACTTGCAAGGTATCACAGAATATATTTCTTTAATGTTTGCTGGTAAATTTCCAGATTCAAGGTTACGTGAGCATGATTACGCATTTGATGATGTAGTTGCTATGTATGGAAAGGAGTTGTCTGAAATGTCAAGTTATATATCAGAGGTTGCAGAAGAAAGAGCAGAGGCACATGAAGAAGGCCGTGAGGAGGGTCGTGAGGAAGGCCGTGAAGAAGGTCGTGAGGAAGCAGAAAACCGTATTATATTAAATATGTATAATAAAGGTTATAATGCAGAAGTTATAACTGAATTATGTGATGTTGATATAAATACAGTTAATGACATTCTTAATAATATACTGTCTGTATAAAAAACAATTATGGTGGTTGTGCAATTTATGCAGCAATTCTTTCTGTTGTTTAAAGGAGGGTATGATGTTAAATTTTATTATTGGAAGGGAAAATATAGATTTGGGACCTGTGCATATGGACAGCCCCCTATATTTTAGAAAAGCTAAACCCGGATGGTTAAACGATGATTTTGCCAGAAGGGCTATACTGGCTATTGATAAAGCTAAAGTATTAAATGGCTTTGCATTGGAGAACAGATATGGGTATGGTATGTCCAGCGAACAAATAAGTACTGGTACAAAAACACTGTTATTAATAAAGAACCAGCCACAGTTTGTTTACTATGCTTCTAATATGGGCGATAATTGTGTACCATTCCTTATGGAACTTGTAAAGGACAGGGAAACGGCAGGGATGGGTGATGTTACATTACTGCTGGAACATTTTATGGATATCCCCTATGAATATGAAGGAATGTTAAAGATAGATGGCAGACCTGTTACAATAGATGAATATGAAGATGCCGTTGCGGAATGGTGCGAACACCGTGATGATCCCGGTTACAAATGGAGGGATGCTGATTGAGAGTGTGTAAGGTAACATTTACTGATTTTATGGACGGTTATTCATTTAGCATAAATTTGTTTTCACATTATACAACAATTATTGGGTTCAATAGTGGTGAAGGAAAAACCTGGATGTTTGATTCTGTGAGCAGAAAGCAGGCGGCAGGTGAATTGCGGGTTGATTGTGAATATGGTGTGGTTTTTTCTACATTAGAATCATTGGAAAGGGACTTAGATTTAGATGGACGGGTTGTCATTATTACAGACGAATATACAATATCTAAATCTGTTTCTATAATGAATAAAATTAATAATTGTAAACATATTATAATTGCTATTACAAGAGCTTCTGTCCTGAGGGCAAATTCCCCCTTAAATGGAATATACAGGATAATACTGCAGGGAGATTCTGTCTTTGATGCTGTACCAGTAAATGCAGACAATCCATTAAATCTGACAAGAAGCTTTTCTGGTATTGATATTATTGTAACAGAAGCTGCATTTGAAAAATCTGAACACCAGTTTATTTCTGGTTTGTGTGAAATTACGGGAAAGAAATTAGATATTGTAGCAGCTGGTGGTAAAGATAAAATTGCTAAAAAACTTCGGCAGCTTTCCATAGAATATCCAAATAAGGGAATACTTGTTTTTATGGATTTAGGTAATGTAAGTTCCCAGTTTAAGATTCTGGAGAAAAGATGTGCAGATAACAAATTTATAAAGGTTTTTGATTATACATGCTTTGAATAGCTATTAGTTAAAGGCAGTTTCTTTAGGGAGTTTTATAATTTATTTAAAAAAGATATTTTTGATTTTTTAACTCCAGAAAAGTATTATGAGAAAAAACTTGAAATAATTACATCAGGTACACCTTTTGCTTACAGACATAAAAATCCAAAACTTTCTTTATGCTATTTAATTTATTGTGTGGAGTGTACCAGCCGATGCGGAATGTATGATGATAGAAAATTACAGAAATTACTTGACTCAGATTTAGGAATACAAATTTATGATTATTTCTTTAATAACCCCCGTAATGACGGTTATGTGAGAAGTATAGAGTGTTTTTAGTTGCATTGTGATACTCATACTGAATATAGGCAGCGTTTTGGACTTATAAAATCCCAGATTTCAAAAACCTTTGAAAATACTGGATTTTTATTAAATAAATATTTTAGAGAATAAAATTAGAATCTCTACGCAATTGAATTGCATAGAGATTTTTCTGTTATATAAGATCATAGAAGGGGGTTGTATGTGCGGGTTATTTCATTTCAAAACAGAGTTGTTTTAGAGATAATTTAAAAAAATGGTGTGTATTTTGCAGATGCAGGTAAGTGCCGTGAAAACCGTGATTATAAACCATACAGGGATAACCTGGGAGGAAGGCAGCCAGTATGGGTTTTTGCTAACCCATGTATAAATTCAAGCTCATTAAGTTCTGGGGAAATTCCTGAACGCTGGCGTTATGAAATGCCATTAGACTAGAAAACAGGTTTAACACAGTTTGTAATGCTGGAACTTGAAATCCCAGAAAGTTCTGTTAAACCAGGAAAAACACATAATGAATACCAGTACGCCAAGGTGGCTGGCAGGCTTGATATAAAATCATTATATGCAGTATATTATGTAGGACTGGCTGGCGGGTTGTGGGCATGAAGTAGCACGTCATTAGAAAGGGGGATAGCAGAATGGAAGAAAGACTTGTCAGGTTATACACAGAATTAGATTTTTTACTTAACAACTCTCCTTTTGAAAGTGATTGTACAGATGAGGAAAATAAAATGTATTCTGATATGGCAAACTTAAAGACCAGCATGGAGAATGCAGTGTGGTATTTGTTTATTTAAAATGTTGTGCTGCTTTCTGGTTAAAGTGGTTTTTGGCTAAAAAGAATTTTCGTGATTATCTCCAGCCATGTGGTTATTATTAAAGTAAAATATTTAGATGGGATCAGGAACAGGCATAACAGCCAGGATTAGAATGTAAGTCCTGGCTGCATTTTTTCTTGGCAGGAAATAATCTAACAAATCTAAGTTTAGAGGGGAATAAGAAATGGAACAGATAAATAATAAAATGATGGATTTGTTGCTGTCATATGCAGAAAATGCAGGCTGGCGTTATACTCTGTGGAGTGAAAAAATAACTGGAAAACAGGGAAATAACAGCGGTGTAAGAAATTTTGCAGAACTGGAAAAGTATTCCCCAGCAGGGGAAGATTTCTTTATGGATATTTATTTTGATATTAACAATCCAGTTGAGAGTTTTATTGAAAATTTAAAAGAGTATGCTGGTGGGTTTGATATTGATGGACATGTATGTATGTTGTTTTTATCAAGAGGCGAAAACGGATGTCCTGGAAGCATAAAAATGCTTGTAAAAGATGCGGAGGCAATCTGAGATATGCTGGACAGTCTGCTGGAACTTTTATCAGAATCAAAAATATAGAAATTTAAGGATTGCGTGTTTGGAACAGTTCCTGTATGCTTTGCAGGTTACAAATCCAGCCGCTTTTTATTGCCGGAAAGGAGGATTATATGGCTTGGTATCCGCTTTATAAATGGTTCCGTAGTTTTAGGAAAATACCATATACAGACTGTATTGCGTGGTATCACTTTTAGGCTGGCTGTTCTGGAAATAAAATATTGGTATTACACCTGGAGGATAATTATGGAAAGGATAATAGTTTATGAATTACTTGGCAATCTGGCAGTTTCAAATAATGATGGTGAAATTCTTCATACAGAAATTGAAAAGGCGTTGGTAAGCGGCAGCAGGGTAATTGTTGATTTTAATGGTGTAGATGTCGTGATTGCACAATTTTTAAATGCTGCTATAGCTGCATTATACGAAAACCATGGCAGTGAAGAACTAAAAGAAAAGCTGGTAATTACAGGGTTAAAGTCAACAGATTCTTTGCGTAAAGTAATAGCCAGGGCAAAATCTTTTTATGTAAATGAAAAAGGTAAGAAACTTTACAGATAAGAACATTATTTTATAACAACAAATATGGTACATTTTCCTACAGCTGATAAAAATACAAAATATACAATAAAAATTTCTGAAAACCAAGCATCCATATATGATTAAACAGCAGAAGCCGAGATATGGCTTCTTTTTCTTTTTATATTAAATTTTGAAGCTTAATGGACATGGGTGCAAAGTTATTGCCACTGGGAAGTTTATTGCACTTTTTATATTTAAAGCAATGGTTTAGAATTTAAAAGTTTATAAGGTTTTTATAAGAAAAGTAATATAAATATAACAACATAGTTTGACTGGCTTGTATCTGGTGATTCTCAAAACCATAATATACCCTTCCTCTTAATTATAATAAATTGTAAGTTAAAAAATGTTGTGGAGGACTTGTAATGAAAACTTCAGCTAGTTTAAATTTTGTAAATGTTAAGAAAAATTCTAAAGAAGATGATTTCAAATGTTACAGCTTTATGGTGCAGGATATAGCTGGTGCGCTTGTGCGTCTCGGTTTAGAAGCTGTGGTTGTTGAAATTGACAGATATTCTGGTACTCAGGAAGAAAAGCCAGATATCATTAAAAGGGTTTGTACAGCTTTTCCTGATGAGGAAGAAAAGAAGTTTGTTATCTGTACAAGGGCTTACGCAAGCACAGAGGAATTTCCAGTGAGTGGATATTATGACCCAGGGGAAGAGCGGGGTGAGGTGTTCGGTAGCAGGAAACCTGTACCCTTTGATGAAGTAATCCGCAGGGAGTCTGTTATGCTGGAAGATATTGGTTTTGTTGATTTTAACCAGGTTGTAAGCTATGAAAATTCTAAAGCTTATGTTTATGCTAATGATGTTGGGCAGTTGCTTTTGGATTACTTGTTGCATTAACATTGATAAAGTATTTTTGATTGGGGAGGGATATTTATGGACAAGCCAGAAAGTGATTATGGACTGTTAAAACGTCTGTCGGATAATCCTTGTGATAATTGTGACAGTGGCACAGGCTGTTGTGGCTGCCAAAAGGCAAGTGTTTATAATGAAGCTGTTAAAATGTATAAAAATTCAGATATTTACAAAGCTGCAATAGCTGTCCGATTTATTAATACAACAGGAGATGAAATTGCAGTTTTGCAAAACCAGCTTAAAAAAGAATGTTCTTATTTAAGGGAACAGGGATTTGACTTAAAAAGGATTTTTGGCCAGGAAACTGGATATACAGGTGTTATGGAAAGACAAGGGCAACAGCCGGATGGTGTAGTACACAGTTTAAAAATTTTATGTGGTTTTGCAGATGATGTTCTGGATGGGAACAAACCTTTTGAAATAAGATACAACGACAGGAATTACCAGAAAGATGATTTTATTAAATTTTCTGTTATTGATGCTGGTGGTAAAAGACTCAGGCACAGTTTAAATAATGAATTGTTTAAAATAACATATGTACTGGATGGCTGGGGACTTGAAAAAGGGTACGTTGCCCTGGGTCTGGTGAAGTCTTGAGATACGGGAAAGAGAGGAAAGGCAGGAATTGGAGATAAGGACAAGTTATTTTGCACAGTTAAGAAAAATTGAAGCTATGGATGGTGCAGTACCGGTTGCAGCCTGCAGATATCCCCCAGTGTGGTATAATGGTGAGGTATACAAGAAAATTGCACCAGACTACAGCATGATGACAGGTATGAAAAATGCAGATACCAGGGAGTATTTTAAATCAAAATATCTTAAAGAAGTGCTTGGCAGGTTAGAACCTGGCAGCGTGGAGAAAGATATTGCTGCTATTGTGGAACGTAATGGCGGTGCTTTTGCTGTTTTATTGTGTTTTGAGAAGCCAGCAGATTTCTGTCACAGACATCTTGTAGCAGAATGGCTTGGAAGAAACCCGGATGAGGCTGAACTGAAATGGTGGTAATTATATACTAGCGAAGAGTACGTAAAAGATTAAGAATTTATATGCAGGACACATCCGTTAACACAGGTGTATCTTTTAGCCAGATAAGTGGTATTATAGTACTGCTTAAAAACTGGTTATACTTGTAAGAAAGGAGTGGTACAGGTGGTAAATATCTGTACTTTAGAACAGCTTCGTATTCTTATTGGCAAAGATATCGTAAAAGGGTGTGGGTGTTGCAGGACCAAGTTTAAAGAAGATGGCTTGGATTATGCCTGGCAGACAGGAAAATGTCTGTACTGCCATGAGAAACTGGTTAAAGTGTTTACAAGAAACAGGCCATTAGAAGCTGTCTAGGTTCCAGGGGCTGCGTTTTAACAGGCGCAGTCTTTTTTAATTTAATTACTGTACGTTATCAGGTTTTGTTCTGCTGCAAAAAATATAAAGAATAGTGCAGTAATACAGTTAGCGTTTAGTTAAATGGCAAACCAGCAGATAACACAAAACTGTAATTTTAATAAGTATAAAAGGAAAGTGGGGTTATCTATGAAGGTTGGAACTGATGCTTTTAAAAAGTACCAGAAGTTTGATGTAAAAAGAGGGAGTGACTCTTTTGAAACGTGGATTACGAAAAGGAGGACACTTAATGCCGCCTGCTATATTATTGATAACTTGTCTGGGATAGACTTTGCTGAATTCGAGGCTGTGCTTTATTTCAGATGCGATGACAGCAGAATGGGATATTTTATAAAAGCATACAATAACCAGCTCGAAGAAGCAGTGCTTAACCCTGATAGTTTTGCCAGGGGATTGCACAGCTTTCTGCTGGACACCTGTGTTTATATTGAAGAAAATAACCTTGTCAGGGATTATTTTGATTTTTTTATTTTGTTGGAAAAACAACATATCCTGAAGTCATATGGCATAGGCAGGAAAGTGTTTGACGCTTATATAAGCATGCTTATGCAGCAGACATCTTATTTTTGCAGGACTCGGACTGATGAACAGGTAACAGGTGTTAACAGCGATGGCAGCCTTGTTTTTGAAAAACAAAAGTTTCCATACAGTGATGCTGGTGCGTATGTCCTGGAAAAGAAATTAGAGCCTGGAAAGAAACATGCCGTTGTGAGTGCTGAAGAAATCCGTGCAGCTTATAAGATGTATGGGTACAATGTTAATTCGCTGGAGCAGGCTGCTCTTTTGGAGAACAGGATACGTGTTTATGAAAGTAATGTGTACTTTATGGCTCCTTTTATTAACAGCAGGACTGCCATCCTTGCGTTAAAAGAAGCAGCGTATAGTGGTAAAGTGCCTGTTATGCCAAGACAGTGGAAAAAGACAGAGGTATACAGGGAACGTCTTATGGACAGGAATTATATGCTTCCACGTTCAGGGGTTACAGCTTTATACAAAAATGCTGGCAGTATAAAGAAAATAATTTTCTTTGAAACTATCCGTTTTAACGAAGTAATACTGCTGTTTAAAGTTACTACAGACAGGTATGGTGAATATTCAGGTTTTTACTGGACTAAAAGCCAATTGTTTTTCTCTGGCTGTAACTATGCAGATGTTAAGGATGGAAGCAGCCTGACAGAAAACTTTATCCTGGAAAATTATATGGTTTTAACCTGTGATTATGAGATTGACAGGAAAAGGAATTTTGCACTTAAACAGACAGATATGGATAAGTTTGAAAAGGAGTTTTATTACCCTGGACAGCCATTAGTGTGTTACAGTTATAAAAAAGCTGGTGGTAAAAGTGGCAGCAGGCGGTACAAGTATGTAAAAGAAGAATACATGGAAGAACTGCGTACAAGGAGCGGGTATGTGCGGAGACTGCCCGAAGGGCAGCGTGCGTCAACGGAAGCAGTCCAGGCTGCAAAAGAACTTGGTTTTAACCTGCCAGAAGGCAGGACTTTTGTACGTTCGCATGATTACCATGTTTACGTAAAAGCAGTAAAGGAAGGGGATATGCCAGAATGAAAGAAAGAATACAGGAACGTTTAGAAACTGAATTTAACAGCTACAAGGAACAGTTACTCAGTTTAGACAAACAGGAAATTTTTAATAAAACATATGAAACAGCAATCAAGCAGGAGATATCCCTGTTTTTTGCAGAATGCGTGGAAGATGGCAGGGTACTGGAATTTTTAAGTAAGTTTTCTGTTACGGCAAATCTGCTTGACCATTTATATGATTTATGGCTGGATGCTGATGATGGGATTGATAAGGAAATTTTTGATACCCTGGAGATGGAATTGCAATTAAAATCATAAACAGGCGTTGGTATGGTATTTCAAAAATATCCTTGATATGTCCTGCTTGTGGTATTATGATTAAACCATTATCATTTTTGTGGAGGTGGAAAGAATGTATGTTGATTTTAGCATACCTGTATGTGATGGTTTAAGGGATGTTGTAAAAGAAGAAATAGCAATACTTGATAAAGCTTATAGAGAAGATGATGCAGGTACTTATCTCCTGCATGAAGATGCTGTAGAAACATATTTAAAAACAGCACTGGAAGACAGGGATATCAGCGAATTTGAATGTGTCCAGATGTTTAGGAGGTTTGGATGGAGATAATTGATGTAAGCGGAATACCACAGGATTTGAAGGTGTATGGTGGTATATCGTGCAAAAAAATAGCAGTAATAGTTAATGGAACAAGGTATCTGGTGAAATTTCCAGGAAACTTAAAAAGCAGGAATATGAAAAATACTGTCTTGAGTTATTCAGACAGTCCTGTATGTGAATACATTGGTTCACATATTTATGGACTATTAGGGATATCTGTACATGAAACAATCCTGGCAAAATGAAACCAGAAACTGGTAGTGTTATGTAAAGATTTTATTGATAAGGGGCAGGAACTTTTTGAGTTCAGTAAAATAAAAGTTTCTTTTGAACCAGTATTAATAAATTCTGATGGTGAAGAAACAGATGGCCAGGGTTCCGATTTGGCTGAAACTTTGCTGGTGTTAGACCAGCACCCTGTTTTTAAAACATTACAGAATGTACATGACCGGTTTTGGGATATGTTTATTGTAGATGCTTTTATAGGAAATCCCGACAGAAGTAATGAAAACTGGGGTGTTGTTTTAGCTGGGGATAAATTTGTTATGGCTCCTGTCTATGATAACGGAAAATGTTTAAATGATAAATGGGATGGGGACAAGATGAAACAATTCCTTTCGGGTAAGTTATTGTTTGAAGCTGAAGTGTGCTGTCATACTGGAAAAAATGGAAAGAAAATCAATTCTTTCCATTTAATGGCTAATGGTAAGTATACTGGCTGTACAAATGCTTTGGCTAGGTTTGCTAGCAGGATAAATTTAGGACAGATATTTAAAATGATTGAAGAAATACCAGTGCTGACCGATATACAGATTAAATACTATGAAGAAATTTTAAAAGCCAGGGCAGACCATTTAATTACGCTGGCTGGTAATTTACAAAATAATAGGACTAAGGAACTGAATATATTCTAAATAAATCCAGGAGGTAGTTTTGCTTCCTGGATTTATTTATTAATGTGGCTGTAGATTGCTGCAAGAGAGGTGGTTAAATTGGATATAGGGGAATTAACAACATGGTACGGGTTTCATTTGTTAAATAAAGATGATATAGAAATTACAAGGTATCTTGCAATGAATGGGTATTCAATTTATGCTAGCGGTGAAAATGTCATATTTGTTTATTCTGAAGAATTTTATTATGTTAAAACTATTTTAGATGATAACAGGATTAAATATAAAATTTTGTAAACAGCGTTAATATGGCTTTAGGAGTTTTCTTTAAAAATTTACAGAGTGTAAGGGAACAAGTTTATTTACTGGCAGATGTATTAATGCTACAAGTTTATGCTGTTACATGGTAAAGGGACAGGAGGGAATATGAAAGCACAAGAATTGATTGATAAATTAAAACCGTATGCTGGCTTCGATTTGGACATAAAAGTCCATTTAGTGGTTATGGAAGAAGAATTGCAGAAATGGTTTTATAAATATCCGCATGCCAGCTACAAAGCAGAGTTAAGTATTGATGATATTGGATATTCAGATAGAATTGTTTGTATTGGGGTTGAGATTGCAGACGATTAGTATTAGAAAAGGACAGCCCATTGGGGGTTTGTTAGCCAGTGCTGTTCTTTATCTTATTAATTTAGTTAAAGTAATAATAGATAAGTATCGATGGGAGGTACGGTTATGCGTAATAATGAAATGTTAGAAGGGAATAGTAATTCAAAGTTTACCGAAGAACAGATATTAAAAATTTATATGGCTGCTATAGAGCAAAGCAGTTCTGCCCTGTGTTTTTTTTTGAAGACCAGACGTCTGAAATCTGCCTGGAAGCAGTAAAACAAAATGGCCATGCTTTACAGTGGGTAAAAAAGCAAACATCAGAGATTTGCCTGGAGGTAGTGAAACAGAACGGTTATGCTTTACAATGGGTAAAAGACCAGACACCTGAAATCTGTTTGGCTGCGGTGAAACAGAATGGTTATGCTCTACAATGTGTGAAAATACAAACACCTGAAATCTGCCTGGCTACGGTAAAACAGAACTGCTATGCTTTGCAATGGGTAAAATACCAGACGCCTGAAATCTGCCTGGCAGCAGTAAAACAAGATGGTAATGCTTTAGAATATGTGAAAGAGCAGACGGTAGAGATTTGCCTAGAAGCAGTAAAACAAAATACTAGGGCTTTGGAATATGTGAAAGGATTAACAGCAGAGGTTTGTATGGAAATTTTTAAATCAACAAGAGATACTCCAGGATATTCTAAAAAACAGTTAACAGATATTTGTATGGAGTTAGTAAAGCGGGATGGTCTTTTATTAAAATATGTAAAAGAGCAGACTTCAGAGATTTGCTTAGAAGCCGTGAGAGAGAACGGCCAAGCTTTACGGTTTGTAAAAAACCAGACATTTGAAATTTGCATGGAAGCTTTGAAACAAGATGGCCAGGCTGTAAAATGGGTAAAGATGTAATAAAATACAGTTTATAGCAGTCTGGGCTTGTTTTGTGTCTTGCTGTGGTGATATAATATTTAAGTGTTGGAAGTATCGGCTTATGTTAAATGTGATATACTTTTAATAAGGGATAAAGGGATGGGGTGGCTTATGTTAAATTTTATTATAGGAAGAGAAAACATAGATTTAGATCGGGTAGACATGGACAGCAGGGTGTATTTTAAAGAATTTAAGAAACCAGAATGGTTTACAGACCCGTTTGCTATACGTGCAATTAAAGAAATTGACAAAGCAGAGGTTATTTTCGAGGAAGCACTTAAAAACCGCTTTGGGCACGGAATGTCTACAATGGAGCTTTCTACAAGGACAAAAACTCTTCTGCTTCTAAGAAACCGTCCAGGACACATATACTATGGTTCTTTACTTGGCGATAATTGTGTCCCTTTTTTAATGGAACTTGTAAATGGACAGTCTGGTGATATTACCCTCCTTTTAGAACATTATATGGAGATACCAGAAGAGTATGAGGGCTTTTTAAAAGTAGCTGGACAGCCTATTTCTATTTTTGAATATGAAATGAGTATAGCAGAGTGGTGTGAACACAGAGATGACCCAGAGTACAAGTGGAGGTAATGTATGAAAGAATATGTTAAATTCTGGGACAGGGATTATGAATATGGTTTTTGCATTTATTCGCATTATACTACCATACTTGGTATTGACAGCGGAGAAGGGAAGACTTGGTTATTTGATTCATTAGCTGAAAGATATAATGAGGGAATTGTAAAAATAGAAGCTGGTTACCCAGTTATCTTTGCAGATTCAGTAAATCTGCTAACTATTTTAAAAACAGAAGACAGGTCTATAGTTTTTGTTGATGAAATTTCAATAAACAAAAATTCACAGTATCTGGGTATTGTAAATTCTTCAAAACATTTTATTGTTGCAATTACCAGAGCAATGCCTTTCCGTGCTAACAGTCCGCTTTGTGGTATTTACCGTGTTATCACAGTAGATAATGGACAATTCAGGATAGAAAAAATAAATAAGTACAATGACTTGCGTATTGCAGATAATATAGGTATGGCTGATATAGTGGTGACTGAAGCCTCAGAAAACCATTCTGAGTATAGTTATATTATGGAATGTAAGAAAAATTATAACCTGGCATTTAAAGTTATTCCTGCAGGTGGTAAAGATAAAATAGCAGGAATTCTTTATAACTTTACAAAATCTAATAACCACAGTAAAATCTTATGTTTACAGTGATAAGGAAGTATAAAAACTAACTTATCATTAACGCTGACAAACAGGGTGCAAGCAAAAATAATAGGAGTGAGGAATATCCCTCACTCCGCTCTTATTATCAATCTCCATTAAATTCAATCTGCCCAACAACAAATCGGCTTTTATCCAAGATTCTATCAATAGAGCAACGTATCTGTTCCATAATAGAAAGATAACTGGCTAAATCTTCATCTAGAAAACGTATAGATTGGTTTAAAGAGCGTTCCATTCCAAGATTCCCTAAGGAAGCATTTTTCATTTCTTCAACTGGCACACAACTTTCAACAATATTATTTTGGGCTTCTTTTAGTGACTTAAGAAATGAAATCAATTTATCTTTGTTTTGAGAAGCATATTTATTTTCCAAAAGCCCTAATACATCTTTTTCCACTTGATTCCACAAATTTATATAATGGCTATTATACTCTCGTAAGTTAGCACTAAATGTTCCCATGTAGTTTGCAACCTTTTTTGCTTCCTTTCTCACGAATGAAGCCGAACCATTTCCTCCCACATTATTTATTTTTTCGGTACTCTTATCTATGTTATCAGTCATGACCTGCAAATCATCTGTCATTTGATTGACATAATCGGTCATTTGCTCCATGTTATCCTCTATCCCTGCCATGAAATCTAAAAATCCTTTTTCAGTATCTTTCGGAAGTTCTATTTCACTATTATTAGTGTATATAGATTTAACAACATCTGCTTCTTTTTGAGTGCTTAAAAAATCATTTACAGGATTGCTGTATGTAATTTCACCTGATATTGCTCCATGTAAATATTTATCCAATGCTTCAATAAGTTCTGCAAATTTAGTAAAATGTGTACTATATTCTTTAGCACGATAACTTTTTAAATCAAATGGCAACGAAGATATATTTTCAGTAATAATTATAACTTTCTTATTTAAGGTATGTGCAACTCCTAACTCATAGAACACGTTCGCATTTAATCCAGTTAAATCAGCAATTATAATATCTGCTTCATATATTGCTTGAATAATGTCTTTAAGGATATTTTGCTGGTTATCCTCATCACCTGCATGGGAAAATATAAATTCTTTCTCGAACTGACGTTTCAGCATTTCATACACTTCAAAAAACTTATCTTCAAAAGGCATTATCATAAATACTTTTTTCTTATCCATTGTTTACTATATCCCCCTATCAATATTTGGTTCAAATTATAACATATATTTCTATCTTATACCAGTATTTCTGTTACGCAATAGAACACCATTTTTGAGGGCTGACATATAAAACCCTTGCCCCGTCATTCTAACACCTGCAAAGCCGTATAAATCAAAGACAAACTACCCCCTACTGCGTAACAATTCCCATAATAAATTGAGGACGAAAGCAGTTTACTGATTTCGCCCTCTTTGCTACCTCCTATCGGTCGAAGCGGAATTTCAATATGGCTTCTGCCAGTCTTGCCTTTAGCCTGTCCTGTGTATAATCATTGATATGCCCCTTATACATAGACAGATATTTGATGTGAGCGGTGTAATGCCGCAATACTGCGTCTATCGCTTCCGGCTCTCCGGCAACAGCTTTTTGGATTACCTCAAAAGGTATCAGCTTTTTATTCCTCATGTTCCAATCTCTCCCATTCTTTCCGTAACTGTTTCAGTGCAACATTTCT
>DKYP01000125.1 GCA_002499945.1 Lachnoclostridium sp. UBA7097 | reverse complement strand
CTTGTCACCAGAACCACAGGCAGAACCACAAGCGGCAGCAGGTGCAGATTCAGTTTTGCTGTTCCAGCCAAAAAGATTTGAAAGTGCCATAATTGTTACCTCCTAAAATGTATTCAGTGAACTTTTTTGTTCCCTGTAATTATCATTATATAAATTAAGCAGGGTTTAACAAGTACGCACAAAATTGTAACCTGGGTTACTTTTAGGTGACTTTTGTGTAATTTAAGGATTTGCAGGGAAAAAATAAATAAAAATTTTTTCTTTATAATGTTTTATTGAAAAGCCAGGGGTATTACACTATAATCAGAATGTAACATTCTAATTTGAAGTAATGGCAAAAAGGGGGTATATTATGACAAAGGAAGAAATGCCTGTTTGTCCTGTAGCAACAACTGTACGGCTTATTGGAAATAAGTGGAAATTACTTATTATACGGAATTTACGTATGCGCCCATGGCGTTTTAATGAGTTAAAAAATGATTTGGAAGGGATAAGCCAGAAAGTCCTGACTGATAATTTAAGAGCCATGGAGGATGATGGAATCATTACACGCACTGTTTACCCGGAAGTTCCGCCGCATGTGGAATATGCATTAAGCGGGTTAGGAGAAACCATGCGCCCTATTCTTGATTCTATGGAAACATGGGGGAAGTCGTACCAGAAAATGGTTCTGTCAGAACATGATACATAATAAAGAGCAATTACCAGAATAGCAATGCCACCCGCCGTATCAAATATTATAAAGGGTGGCTTTTACTATGTTATAAATTTTTTTAAAAATTTTGAAGACTTTTTGTTTCCTGTCCCGTTATATATAATAGAAGGGTGCAAAAGCAGGGCTGCAAGTGAGGTGGAATGGTTTTGGAGAAAGAAATGCCGGATAAGGATAAAAAGTTTATAGAGATGCTAAACCAATATGAAAAGCTAGCTTTTTCCATCTGTTACAAAATGACTGGCAATTATTTTGATGCAGAGGATATGGTACAGGAAACATTTCTTTCTATATACAAATCACTGGAAAGCTTTAACGGGAATAACCCGGGCGGGTTTGTTACAAGAATTGCAGTTAATAAATGCCTTGACTTTTTAAAAAGGGCAGACAGGCGGGCTGTTCCTGCAGAAGAAAGTGTCCTGCTTGAAAATGCATCCTCCGTGCCACCGCCAGAAGAAAACTTCTTGCAAGAAGAAACAAAGCGTGGATTATTAAAAGCATGCAGCACGCTTAAACCGCCATATAATGAAGTTGCAACAGATTATTATTGTAAAGGGATGACAGCATCACAGATTGCATGCCGTTCAGGCAAAAAGCTTAAGACAATACAGACACAGATACGCAGGGCTAAAGAAATGCTTAGGAAGAAAACCAGGGAGGAGGGTATATTATGATGCTTACACCACATATAACAGAAGAACAATTAAAAAGTTATATTTCAGGAAATATGACACAGGAAGAGCAGATAAATTTTTACGGGCATATAGCCGGCTGTACCTGCTGTGCAGGGAAACTTGCAAGTGCAATGCAGGAAGAAGATATTATTTATACTCCGCCTGGTTTAAAGGAAGACATACTTGTGCAGACGGTTTATAACAAAGGAAGTATCAGAAGAAATGCAAAGTTATTTTCCTTTAGGAGCAAAAAGAAACAAAATGAGTTCCTGATGTATACAGCGAAAGTATCTTTTGCCGTAAGCCTGGCAGTTGTAATGATTATGACAACTGCACTTCCAGGCAGCATGACACCAGGTTACAGTAACAAGGGGCTTTCTTTTACAAAAGAAATTACTGGAAAAGATAAAAGAAATAATTCAAAAATATTAGATTTATTCAGAAGCACATCTGATAAAATATCAAATGATGTATCTAAGGCATTAAACTTAGATTAATTAAACTATTAAAAAATTTATTAAAAAGGAAAGAGGGATATTATGCCACATAAAAGAAACCAGTTCTGGAATTTTTTATTATCATTTGTACCAGGTGCAGGCCAGATGTACCAGGGATTTTTAAAAAAGGGAACAAGTATTATGTCAATATTTTTTGCTGAAATACTGCTGGCAGGGATAGTAAATATTGACTGGCTGTTACTTGGGCTTCCTGTTATATGGGCTTATTCATTTTTTGATTCACTAAATACCAATTCACTTCCTGATGAAGAATTTGGCAGAATGCAGGATGGGTATTTATTTACAAATGACAGCCAGGGATTTAAAGTACCAGCGGGTAAGTTCCGTATACCGGCAGCAGTTATATTAATATTAATGGGAAGTTATGTACTTCTTGAAAATATAGCATATATGTTAAGGAATTTCTTTGGATATTCATATGGCTGGTGGTTTATGGATTTAGTATTTGATTATGTACCAAGGTTTGCATTTGCAGCAGCAGTAATAATAGCGGGGATTTACCTTATAAAAGGAAAAAAAGTCCAGATTGATAATGATGACACATATAACCAGGACAAGGATATATTATAGGATTTAAGGTAAAGTCCTGGAATGGAGGGAAGATATGAGGGAGAGACGGGTAGGAACATTTACTTTAGGAATTGTATTGCTGGTTTTTGGTATATTATTTTTACTGCGTATATTTTTTAGCAGCCTGCAATATTATTTTATATTTATGTTATGGCCAGTAATATTTATACTTCTTGGCGGTGAAGTGCTTTACTATGCTTTACACCAGAAGCAGGTACAATATAAATATGATTTTGCAGCAATTATAATTATAATGATGCTTATAGCATTTGCATTATGTATGGCGGGTTTTGACTGGATGTACCAGCATTATCCTGAAAAATACTGGTTTAGTGTATAATATACCATACTTTGGCATTAAATAGCGGACTTGTAACAAAGTCTGCTATTTTTATGGGGAAAAATCCACTTTTAGGCTTTTCTTTTCTGGATATTTTTAGTAATATATTAAATAGGAATATACCGCTCCATAACCAGATAGATAGTTAAAGAGTGAGGGAGAGTTTTTCGTATTGTAAGGAGAAATTATTAAGCTAGTAAAAATATA
>DKYP01000087.1:10418-15950 GCA_002499945.1 Lachnoclostridium sp. UBA7097 | reverse complement strand
TCATTTGCCTTTGCAGGGTCAGCCTTTCCTTTCATTTCTTTCATTATCTGCCCGGTTAAAAAGCCCATTGCCTTTTTCTTGCCATTATGGTAATCCTCTACAGGCTGCGGGTTTTCTTCAATAACCTTCTTTACAACTTCCCTTAATGCCCCGTCATCTGATACTGTCTTAAGCCCGTTCTCTTCAACATATTTTTCAGGGTCAATATTATCATTAAATATCTTCTCAAATACTTCTTTGGCAGTCTGGCTGTTTACTACCCTTGATTCTGCAAGGTTTATTAATTTAGCAAGGTTTTCTGGAGAAAACTTTAACTGTTCAGGCTCTATGCCATTCTCTTTCATAAGGCGCATTGTTTCCACCATAAGCCAGTTTGACACCTTTTTAGGATTATTGCAGATAGCTGTTGTTTCCTCGAAAATATCCGCAAGGTGTTTATTGCCTGTGATAATCTGTGCATCATATTCTGGTATTTTATATTCTTCTTTATACCTCTTAATCTTTTCCTCCCTGAATTCTGGCTGTGCTGTCCTTATTTCTTCTAGCCATTCATCACTTATAACAACCGGCACAAGGTCAGGTTCTGGGAAATAGCGGTAATCCTGTGCATCTTCTTTTGAACGCATTGCATATGAGTACTCTTTGTTATCATCCCAGCGTCTTGTTTCCTGTACTACTTTGCCGCCTGATTCAATTATATCAATCTGGCGCTCTTTCTCTGCCTCAATGGCACGTGCAATGGCTTTAAATGAGTTTAAGTTTTTCATCTCTGTACGTGTGCCAAACTCTTTTGTGCCAGCCTCCCTTATAGAAAGGTTTACATCTGCACGCATTGAACCTTCCTGGAGTTTGCAGTCAGACGCCCCAAGATACTGTATAATAAGGCGCAGTTTATCAAGGTATGCTATTACCTCGTCCGCTGAACGCATATCAGGCTCTGAAACAATTTCAATAAGCGGGACACCTGAACGGTTAAAATCTACAAGTGAATTTTCGCCCCATTCATCATGTACCAATTTCCCGGCATCTTCTTCCATATGGATTTCATGTATCCCTATAGTCTTTGTGCCGCCATCTTCTGTTGTAATTTCAATGCCCCCGTCCCGGCATATTGGGTAATAAAGCTGTGATATCTGGTAATTCTGCGGGTTGTCAGGATAAAAATAATTCTTGCGGTCAAACTTGCAGTTCTGTGTAATTTTACAGTTAGTAGCAAGCCCTACGGCCACGGCATATTCAACTACTTTTTTATTAAGGACAGGAAGTGAACCTGGCATGCCTGTACAGACAGGGCATGTATGTGAATTTGGTGCACCACCGAACTCTGTAGGGCACGAACAGAAGATTTTAGTCTTAGTTGCAAGCTCTACATGCACTTCAAGTCCGATAACTGTTTCATACTGTTTCATTAATAAAACCTCCATTTTTCTAGCTGAAACCATAATGATTGCCAGACTGCGTTTTCTGCTGTCCTGCAATCATTTTTCAGCTTATGCAAAGCGGGCTGTGTACATATTCCCTTGTCTGCTCAAATGTATATGCTGCACGTATTATATTTTTCTCCTTAAAACAGTTGCCAAGTAACTGCAGGCCTATAGGAAGCTTTTTGCTGCTTATGCCACAAGGCACAGTTATTCCTGGAAGCCCTGCAAGGTTGGCTGAAATTGTATAAATATCACCAAGGTACATTTTAAGCGGGTCGCTTAAACTCTGCCCAAGTTCTGGTGCTGTAGACGGTGCAGCAGGGCCAAGTATTACATCATATTTTTCAAATGCCTTGTCAAATGCCTTTTTTATAAGTGCTTTTGTTTTAAGTGCCTTTATATAATATGCATCATAATAACCAGAACTAAGTACAAATGAGCCAAGCATAATCCTTCTCTTAACTTCTGCCCCGAAGCCCTCTGAACGTGTCTTTTTATACATATTGTGCAGCCCGTTGTAATTTTCTGTGCGGTATCCATACTTTACACCATCAAACCTTGCAAGGTTTGAACTTGCTTCTGCACAGGCAATTATATAATATGCAGGGATTGCATAGTCAACAAGGCTTAAGTTAAATTCTTCAATAACTGCGCCCTTCTTTTCAAGTTCCTTTGCCGCATTAAGGACTGCCTCTTTTACCTCACCATCAAGCCCTTCGCCAAAATAGTCTGACGGAATGCCTATTTTCATACCCTTTACATCATCAGTAAGTGCAGATGTAAAATTATAATCCTCTCTTTTAACAGATGTGGAATCCTTACTGTCATATGATGAAATTATCTCTAGTATAGTTGCACAGTCAGTAACATCCTTTGCAACCGGGCCTATCTGGTCAAGTGATGAACCATACGCTATAAGCCCGTAACGTGAAACCGTGCCATACGTAGGCTTTATGCCCGTAACGCCGCAGAAAGCGCTTGGCTGCCTTATAGAGCCGCCTGTATCAGAACCAAGTGCATAAGGGCACTCCTCCGCCGCTACAGCTGCACATGAGCCTCCTGATGAGCCTCCTGGCACATGCCCTGTATTCCATGGATTCTTTGTTGCACCAAAAGCAGATGTTTCAGTAGTGCTTCCCATTGCAAACTCATCCATATTTGTCTTGCCAACAATTACAGCACCTGCTTTTTCAAGGTTAAGGACTGCCTCCGCTGTATACATTGGTATATAATTTCCAAGTATTTTAGAACTGCATGTTGTAAGTAATCCCTTTGTGCACATATTGTCCTTTACTGCAACAGGTACACCGGCAACAGGGCTTTCAATCTCCCCTTTATCAATTAATTCCTGTACTTCTGCTGCCCTCTTTAATGCACCTTCCCTGTCAACAGTAACAAAACTGCCCACCTCTGCTTCCTTTGCCTCTATGGCATCAAGCGCAGCCTGGACCGCTTCAAGTACAGATACTTCTCTATTCTTTATTTTTTCTCCAAGCCTTACGGCCGTCAAACTCATTAAAGACATCTTTTCCTCCATTACATTACACAATATACATTTCACACTATGGTTTTAGGAACTACAAAGCAGTCCTCTTTCCTTTCAGGTGCATTAGCAAGTGTAATTTCCCTGCCATCACCATTACGCACTTCATCTTCCCTGAATACATTGTTAACCGGGAAAATATGCGACATAGGCTCTACGCCCTCTGTATCCAGTTCATTAAGCTTGTCTATATAATCAAGCATCCTGCCCATATCCTTTTTTGCCTGTTCCTTTTCTTCACTGTCCAGTTCAAGCTTTGCAAGTATACCTACATACTCAATAGTTTCATCTGAAATAATATTTGCCATATTCCCCTCCTGTAATCTGGATTTAACCAAACAGCCCGCTAAAGAAATCCTTTATTGCATTAAAAATATTTGCAAAAAAATCACCAACTTTTTCTGCAAGCCCTTTTGTATCAACCTGGCTAAAGTCAATCCCTGCATCTTTAAGCTTGTTATAAATCTCTGATGCCTGTTCTTTTATAGCATCTACATCTATATCAACTTCCGAAACTTTTTTAAGCATTGCTGTAAGTTTATCAATATCTTCCTGTTTTATATCTATTTTAAGGGCTTCTGCTGATGATTCAACTGCATCTTTTATATCACTTTCTGATGAAAGTTCTTCTTCAAAAATTTTCTGCTTGGCAGCAGCTACAAGCTGTACTACTTTATCATTGTCACCAATGCTTTCTGCAACCTCTGCTGTTGTTACAAGCTCGTCTGTTGCTGTATCCATTGTGGTTTCAGATATATCCTCCCCTGTCATTACGGAGTATGCTTTCATTGCACCCACAAGTGCAGAAGTGCCGGAAATATTAAACGGTGCAGCAACTGTAACTTTCGCATCGCTCATGCCTGCTGTTACCAGTGCATTGCAATACATGCCTGATGTACAGTAATTTATATTGTTAGTTGATACAGTAATACCGCTTCCCTCTTCAGTTTTTACAATCATTACTGATGAGAGCGCCCTTGTGCCAATAACTGATGAATCAAGATATTCATCAAGGTAATCATGTTCATCTTTATTAGTAACTTCTATTGTCTTATAATCTGCAAGTCCTGCCTCTGTAATACCGAATATATTTAAAACAGAAGTTTTCTCGCCAGGCTTTAAATCTGCACCAAATGAAATGTATTTTTCATATTTTGTATCTTCACCCGGAACGGCATCCGCCTTTGCAGGCAGTGCCGCCGCCCCTGTTAAAATACCTGCTATAAGGGCTGCACATAAAATCCTGTTAGTTAATTTCCTCATATATTTGCATCACCTGCTTTTATTCGTTCCATTGCTTTCTTTGTATTTTCAAGGCTTCCAAATGCTGTCAGCCTGAAATAGCCTTCACCACTAGGTCCAAAACCTGAACCCGGTGTACCTACAATATTCAGGTTCTCCAGAAGGTAATCAAAAAATTCCCATGAACTCATATTATCTGGTGTCTTAAGCCAGATATAAGGTGCATCTGTGCCGCCATATACTTCATATCCTGCCGACTTAAGCCCTTCCCTTATAATACCTGCATTATTCATATAATATGCAATCTGTTCTGCTGTCTGCTTCTTTCCTTCTTCTGTATAAACTGCTGCACCTGCTGCCTGTATAATATAAGGTGCACCATTAAACTTAGTACCGTGGCGTCTTGCCCATAAGCTGTGGAGTGTCACATCCCCGCTTTTTAATTCTTTAGGGATAACAGTAAATCCAAGGCGTGTGCCTGTAAAGCCTGCATTTTTAGAAAAACTCCTAAGTTCAATAGCACAAGCCTTAGCCCCTTCACATTCATAAATGGAATGTGGCACGCCAGGTGTTGAAATATATGCTTCATATGCAGCATCATAAATAATAACTGCGCCTTCTTTTAATGCGTAATCAACCCACACCTGGAGCTGCTCTTTTGTTATTGTGGTGCCTGTAGGGTTATTTGGGAAGCAAAGATAAATTATATCTGGTGTTTCCTCTGGTGTTTCAGGACAGAAATTATTTTCCCTTGTACAAGGCATATATATTACATCTGACCATTTCTCTGTAGCCGGGTCATAAACACCTGTACGTCCTGCCATTGCATTAGTATCAATATATACAGGATAAACGGGGTCACATACTGCAATTTTATTGTCCTGTGCAAAAATGTCGCCTATATTTCCTGAATCGCTTTTTGCACCATCACTTATAAATATTTCATCTGCTGCAATATCACACCCACGGTTTTTATAATCATTTTCAGAAATTGCTGTACGTAAAAATTCATACCCAAGGTCTGGCGCATATCCTTTAAATGTTTCTTTCTTTGACATCTCATCTACCGCACTGTGAAGCCTTTCAATAACAGCCTTTGAAAGCGGAAGGGTTACATCACCAATCCCAAGGCGTATAATATTACCTGCCTTTTCCGGGTTTGCCTCACTGTATGCTGCAACCTTCTTTCCTATTGTAGAAAATAAATAACTTCCTGGTAACTTAAGATAATTGTCATTAATTTTAAACATTTTATAACCACCTTTCATGTATTTAAATACAAAATTTATTAAAATATGCTATTTGTACTGGTACTACTTGTAC
>DKYP01000087.1:0-10084 GCA_002499945.1 Lachnoclostridium sp. UBA7097 | reverse complement strand
TGCTTACATTAGAAGCTGTAACTTTTTCAAATGGCACATATACATACTTATTATCTTCTGTTGCACCTTCTATACTGCTTATTGAACCACCCTTTGCAAGTTCTGCTGCTGCTTTTATGGCATACTCGCCCTGCCCTTTTGCGGACTGGTATACAGTAAATACCATTTTCCCGTCCTCAATGGCAGCACACCCGTCTGATGTAGCATCTACGCCAAGCACTGGTGCATCCGCCGGGTTAATATTATTTTCAGCATAAGCATCAAGTACACCAAGTGCCATTGAATCATTATTACTTGCAACAAAATCATATGGCTGGCCTGTTGACAGGAATATATTAAATAATTCTTTTGCCTTTTCCTGGTCCCATTCTGCTGTATCTTTAAAAACCACATTGATGGTTTTGCCTGACTCCTTAAGTGCCTGTACAAGTGAATCTGTCCTTCCTTTTGTGGCAGAATGTCCAAGTTCACCCTCCATTATTACTATATTTATCTCATCTTTGCCCTGGCTGTTTTCCAGTATATATTCAGCCTGGTATCTGCCAGCATCTGCCTCGCTTGAACCTACATATATATATTTGTCAGCCTTAAGCCTTTTATCATCAGGACAGCTGTTATAAAATACTATTGGTATACCTTCTGCAATTTCTTCAAGCTCAAGTGCAGTATCTGTATTTATAGGATTACATAAAATAACATCATATCCTTCTTTAACTGCATTTTTAATCTGTGCAACCTGTGTTTCAAGCACTCCCCCGGCGTCTTCTGCAACAAATTCTGCGCCAATGCTTTCTGCCTCTTTCCTGGCTGCCTCTATAAGCGAACTCCTGAATGTATCCGCCTGTGATACTGTAAGGTATATCCTGGTCCCGCTTCTGTTTCCTGTCCCGTTACTGCTGCACCCTGTAACTGTATTAATACAGAGCAGGCATACCAGTGCCAGGCTTAAAAACTTCTTCATAATGCCTTATGCCCCCTTTCTGCTGTTTTATATTTTAAATGTATTAACCTGTCTGGATAATCTTTCAGCTGTTTCTGCAAGAGTCTTTGAATCATCTGCAACTTTATGGCTGTTATCAGAAATTGAATTAGCCTGTACCACCATATTTTCAGATGTTGCAAGTATTTCATCAGAACTTGCTGCCTGCTCCTCTGAAATTGCGGCTACAGTTGTTGCTACTTCATCAACCTCACCAACCTTATTTATCATATGTGCTATAAGTTCATTGGTTTCTTCTATATTTTTATATATAATATCAAATGTTTCCATTGCTGTATATATAAGCTGGCTGCTTTCATCAATATTCCTTGAACTTGTCCCCGCCTGGACAACTGCATTATTTACAAGTTCCCTGATTTCATCAATAAGTTTTGTAATATTTCCAACTGAATCTGTGCTGCTCTGTGCAAGATGCCCAATCTGGGAAGCAACTACAGCAAAACCTTTGCCCATTTCCCCTGCCCTTGCTGCTTCAATAGAAGCATTAAGTGACAGAAGGTTTGTTTCATCTGCAATGTCACCAATCATGGCAACTATCTTTGTAATTTCTTCTGAAGCTTCACCAACCTTATCCACAGCGGCATCCAGTTCACTAATTGAATTACTGATATCCTTCATTGCAACACCAATCTTTTGCATATCTGAACGGCCTTTATTAGAAACACTGACCGTTTCCCTCATTTTCTCATCAACATGGCCACTGTCCTCATGTGTATCTGTAACAACCATGGCAAGCCTTGTTGCATTCTCTGCAATTTCATTAACAGATATTGAAAGCTGGTCAACTGTTGTGTTAAGTTCCGACATTGAATTTGCCTGTGTCTGTGCTGAACTATAAAGCTGTGATGATATACTGTCACTGTTCCATGCCTGCTCACTTAACTGCCCGGAAATATTATGTATATCCCTTAAAATATCCCTCATTGAAGCCATAAACTGCTTAACACTGCGTCCCATCAGGGCAATTTCATCACGTCCTTTTACTTCAACATCTACAGTAAAATCACCAGAAGACATAGTTGTAATTGTATCTGTAATCCTGCTTACAGGACGTATCATTATATTAACAGCACGGTCAATAATAACACAAAGGAGCAGTATCAGGACAACACCTATAAAAACCAGCTTTATCCTTAAATCATTAACATCTGCCAGCACAAGTGACTCTGGCACATATGAAACAAGAATCCAGTCTGTTCCTGAAATCTCTTCAAAAACTGTCATATTTCCGTCAATAGAAGAATATGTAAAATCATTCTTGCTAAACTTTTCATCAAGGGCTGTAAAAAACTTATCTTCTTTATTGTCACCAAGCCCTGTTGAAATTAATGCTGAATCCCTGTGGGCAATTACCAGTTTTGTATCTTTATCAACAAGAAAAGCATGTGCCCCCTCCATATCAATAAATGAATTAACAATTATTGATATTTTATCTATAGACAAATCTGCTGCTATAACTTTTAATACCCCGGAACCATCATTTAAAATACCTGCTGCACTTACAACATCATTGCCATCTTCATTCTTGTAAGCACTTGTATATGCCATGTTTTTTCTGGTAATCCCCTGCTTATACCATACAGATTCCGTAGCATTATTAATTGTAAGCCCTGACTGTGACGCCTTTACTACACTGCCATCTGAACCAGCAATATATATGCCATCTGTAAAGTTCGGGTTAAATCCGTAATAACCATCAAGAATTGCCTGTAATGATGCACTGTCAGGCTTTGTTGCTTCAATTGACTGCTTTGCCATCTTAAATGATGCAAGGTTTTCATCCAGCCATGCCTCTATCTGTGTTGCCTGTTTGCTCACTGACAGCTCTAACAGGTTGTGTGATGAACCTTCCAGAAGCCCCTTTGATATCTGGTATGAAAATAATACAAGAATACCAACCATTACAATAACTACTGGTATAATAATCCTTAGAAGCTTAAACTTTATAGAAGTTACCCTTTCCCTTCTTTTTTCTTTTCCCCTGATGCTTTTTTCCACCTTTCCCATAGCCACCTCCTGGTACTGTCCCTTTGTTGACATATTTGTGCAAAATGCATTCTGTAAAATACATCCGGAATTTTTCTTTATATTAACATTATACAATTTATTATATAACTTAGTCAATAAATTTAAATGAAAAATACCACCAGCCTTCTAATGCTGGTGGTATACAGTCCCTTACCTGCATCCGGCATAAAAAGCCGCCAGATGCATAAAGATGCCCCTGCCAAGGATTATGCCCTGCCCGTACGGCTGTCTTTAATCCTTGTGCAATCGGCGTGACAGGATTTGAACCTGCGGCTTCTGCGTCCCGAACGCAGCGCTCTGCCAAACTGAGCCACACGCCGTATCACAAAAATTATCTACTCTGGTAACATTTGTTATAATATACTTATGTACAAAATTTGTCAATACTTTTATTTTCTGGGTTTCCCCATTTTTATAATTAAAGCCTGGTAAATTTTTATATATTGCAGCACATATGCAGCAGTTTAACTGCTGCATAGCACAACATAATTACCTGTAAGGATAGTAATTAATTTTTTTAGGCTTGCCATATATCTTTTTATTATTTTGGATTTTATAAGCCCTGATATACAATGTTATACCATAACTGCTTCCTACGTAAAAACTGGCTTTGGTAATATTGTTATCTGGTATATCTTTAAATTTTTTATTGTCTGAATAAATTTCGTATCCGTCAGCCTGCGGGTCACGTTTCCATGAAATTTTTATTCTTTTTGAATGTACAAATGCATTAATTTTTATTTTCTTAATTTGTCTTGGTACAATACCTGAACTTATAAATTTAGCGCCTGTTTTTTTTGCTAATTTTTCCGCCGTTGTATTTGTCCAGCCAATAATTGTTAAATCTGGAAGGCTTTTTTTGTATCCATAAATCATGCTGGATACCAGGGAAGTTGGAATTACAAGTTTTTTTAATTTTAATGTCCCGGCATTATAAATTGTAAACTTTCTTAAGTCACCTTCTTTTATAAAAATATTTTCTAATGAAGTACAGTTATCCAGGTTAATATTACATTTTGAAATATTTTTTCCAATATAAAGTCCTGTTAATTTTTTAGCATAGGAAAATGCATTTTCATCAATTTTTGTAACAGTGGATGGTGTATGGTAACTTCCTTGTTTTGCACATGGATATAAAATAATTTTTGTACGGCCTGCATTAAGCAAAACACCATTTTTTGCTGAAAAATGCTTATTTTCCGGGTCTACAGTAATTTTTTCCAGTTTATCCATATAATTTTTTACAAAGTTTAAATTATAAATATCTTTTATTGTACTTCCCATATGGTAGCTTGTTTTAGCAGATGGGACAGCAAGTATTTTAGTTTTTTCCTTTGTAGTAAGCATCCCGTCATCAGTTGAATATACAGGATGGCCTGGTGATATAGAAAATCCAGAGGCACTATTTTTATATGATATAGCATTCAAATCGGCAGCTTCATCGGGAAATGTTATAATACCTTCCCTGCCAGATGGGTATATATATAGTATTGATTTATTTTTGCTGTATAACATGCCTGATACAGAAGAAAAATACTGGTTATCTTCTGGAATATTAATATTTTCCAGATTAATTGTATTTATTTTATTTGCCGCATTTTTTAAAGTTTTTAATGTTGATGGAAGTACAAGTTCTCTTATTGATGAATTGTTAAACGTATTTTTATTAATTTTTTTAATTCCTTCCCCAATAGTAACTTTATCTAATTCCTGGCAGTAATTAAATGCATAAGAGGAGACTTTAGTTACACTGTCTGGTGTTTTATAATCCCCGGATTTATATGCAGGGAATTTATATAATACAGTTTTATCCGCATTATATAAAACACCATTTTCAGAGGCATATGTTTTGTTAGCAGAAGCAACAGAAAATGCTGTGCCTGCATTCTGGAATGAATTGCCCATAATGGATTTTACATTTTGTGGTATTTTAATTACTTTTAATGATGTACAGTTTGAAAATGCATTATTTTTTATTTCTGTAATGCCAGAAGGCAGTGTAATATTTTCCAGTCCGGTGCAGTTCCTGAATGCAGAATCAGGAATATAACTTAATTGCCTGGATAAAATAACTTTTTCCAGATTATTGCAGTTATAGAATGCGTAAGGGGACATAACATATACGCTATCTGGTATTTTAACACTTTTAAGGCTTGTACAGCCCATAAATGCACCATATCCAATATCTGAAACACCATTGCTGATTGTTAAATCTTTTAAGTTTATACATTTTTTAAATGCATGGTTTCCAATTATGCTGGTATTACCAGGTATAGTTATTTCTTTAAGCTGGATACAGCCAGAGAAAGCAGATTCCCCTATTGTATCTATAACAGCCCCAGGATGGACATATTCTAAAGATTTACAATTTTTAAAACAAGAATACGGAATATGTTTAATATTATCTGGAATAGAAATCTCTTCTAGGGATTTGCATCCATAAAAAGCAGATTCCCCTAAAACTTCAAGACCTGCAGGCAATGTTATACCCTGCAATGAATGGCAGTTGTAAAACATTGTCTTGCCCAGTTTTTTTATTTTGGAAGGTATATTAATTTTTTCAAGTTTATTACACTGGTAAAATGCCCCGCTTCCAATAATAGTTATGCTTTCAGGAATTTGTATATCTGTTATAAGACATCCACGGAATGCATTTTGTGCAATAGATGTTGCTGTCCCGGGAATAGTAAATGCCCCTTTTCTTCCAGATGGGTAACGTACAAGTTTTTTACCATTTTTGGTATATAATACACCATCTATGGCTTTAAAATATTTATTTTTGCTGTCTACAGAAAATGAAGTAACTTTTATATTATCAAAAACTTCCATATTAAGCGCAGATACGTCTGCTTTAATATATACATTGCTTCCACCAGAGTATGATGTTAATATTCCATAATTGTTTACATTGTATTTATTTTTTGTTTTTGCAGATGCAGTTGTTTTTTGTAAAATTGTTAAAGGAGTGTTACAGGTTAATCCTGTTGCCATTACAAAAGACAATCCTAATATAACAGCTCTTTTTTTTAAATTGTAATTCATAAAATTTCCCCCTTATTTAGTATTATATATTCATATACTATAGCAGAAGCGGGATATTTTTTCAACTTACCAGGAAATGTGAAGTTTTCCCATTTTTTATTATAAAAAATATAACAGAAATATAAGATTCCAAGTTAATTACAGATTTCAATAATATTTTTTTCCAGTGAATAATAATATACCATATCTGAAAGAACTTCCTCAGCTGCAACACAGCTTATATTAACCTCTTTTACCATTTTCTTAAGCCCGTCTGGTGATACCTGCCCGTCATCTGGTATTATAAGCAGTTCATGTATACTGCTTGGAATTATATATAAACTGCTTTCTGCCATTCTTCCTATATCCTTAAGGCAGTCTGGATAAAGTATGGCACAAGCCCCGTTTACTCCTTTTATGTTTGTAAGGATAAATGGCGCTCCCTCATGGTAATTACAGCCTTCTAATCCTTCAAATATATCCGTCATCCCCTGTTCCCCGTCCTCTAATACGCTTTTTAACATAAGTTTTAATGGACAAAATACCTTTGGCAATAATCTCTCTGTATTATGTATTGCAACGGTATATAAAGTTTTTACTGTCATGCCCCACTTTTCCATTATGGAATTAGATATACGCACAGAACCCATTCCGTTTTCATCTTCCATTACAAGGCAATAAAATATAATTGCCATATCAAGAAATGGTATATAAGGTATTTCTTCCAGAAGTTTACTATTCTTCTCATATGACACAAGACGGCAGACTATTTTATCCATACAGCTGCCAATATCCATATCAAACCCATCAAACCCGTTGTCCTGCATCCTGTTATATTTCTCTGTCATATCCCTTGCAATACCAGCAATATCCGCACCTTTTAAATAATCCTCATAATAAAACTGCAAATAAAAATTTGGTGATATATTTTTTCCTTCTTCTACAATTATCATGCCTTCCAGTTCAAGGGAATTATTTTTAACGATATTATGTATTTCAATATCTGCCCCTTCATCAATAATTTTTCTTACCTCACCAGCCAGCACATGCTTAAATTCTTTATAAGTATATCTTTTTTCCATTGTCCATCCTCTCTTCTTTGCTATTCTAGTTCTGGTATACACAAAACCAAAGTGCCAGACTATTTTTAATCTGGCACCCGGCCATTAAAGAAAAACTCTTTGCATTTAACTATAGTTACTAAAAATAATAAAAGTAAAAACATTGGTTATGTTCTAAATATAAATTAGGGAAAAACATTGGTTTCTTTATGCAAATAATGAAAATGTATATAGATTCTTTGGGGAAACTCATAATAACACAATTATTTTGATTTGCACTGCAAAGAGATTTTCTATAGATATACTACCAGATATATCTATGGGGTACAATGTTATGGTTAGATAAAAAAATTGCCACGGGATATCATATCTTACAAACAAGAAGCTGCTTTTTAGAAGTATTTGTATTTTATTTTGTGCAATAATGCTTTTTATAACATATAAATTGTACAGACTGCACAACATTTACAGCAAAAAATGCCTTAAAAGCCTGTATTTACATGGTTTAATAAACTTCATAATCTTATAATATTATAAAAACCTTCCCTATAGTGCTATAAATATAGCATAGGGAAGGTTAAATATTTAATCATCAAAGTAAAGTGTAACTGCCAGTTCTTCCCATGGATAGTTTACAATGCCTGGCAAAAGTTTTGTATCAAAACCAAGCATGTCTTTTATATAACCATGAAAATCAAATTCTTCTGGTCCGGATTTCCAGGTAAATTTCTCACCTGGTACTGTAAAATAAAAATCCCTGTCTTTAAATACGCCCATAACCGAATCTCCCCAGGAATTTCTTGTATCAACTACAGAGAAAAATATTGGGTTTCCCTGGTTTCTTGGGATTGCCAGGCAGAACTTTTTTGATACGTTGTCAAACCACAGCATAAGATTCTGGTAATTATAAAAGTTCCAGTGTCCTGCTACTCCTTCTGTATATGGAAATTCCAGGTATATCCATTTATTATCACCAGGAATATGCACCATGTAAAATTTACATTCTGCCTTTATATCCCCGCCACAAATATTTGCATATTCTTTAATTTTTTCTTTTATTTCGTCTATTGTTGTATTATGCAAAAGTATAGCTCTTTTATAATCTGTTAAATCAGGGATAAAATTTTTATTTCCCATTACATACCCCCTCTTGTACTGCCAAAAGTTTTACTTGTTAAGAAATTCATCTATTCCTTTAGCGGCAGCTTTTCCAGCCCCCATTGCAAGTATAACTGTAGCAGCACCTGTTACAGCATCACCGCCTGCATAGACTGCGGCTTTTGATGTGCTTCCGTCTGTTTCTTCTGCTACAATGCACTTCCTCCTGTTGGTTTCAAGCCCCTCTGTTGTTGAAGAAATAAGCGGGTTAGGGCTTGTCCCAAGTGACATAATAACTGTATCAACATCAAGTACAAACTCTGAACCTGGTATTTCAACGGGGCTTCTGCGTCCTGATTCATCAGGTTCGCCAAGTTCCATCCTTATACATTTCATGCCTTTTACATTGCCGTTTTCATCTTCAAGTATCTCAACAGGATTTGATAAAAGGTCAAATATAATACCCTCTTCTTTGGCATGGTGTACTTCTTCAACCCTTGCTGGAAGTTCTGCTTCACTGCGGCGGTATACAATATGCACATCTGCACCAAGACGCAGCGCAGTCCTTGCAGCATCCATTGCAACATTCCCGCCGCCTACTACTGCAACTTTCTTTCCTGCTGCTATAGGTGTATCATATTTTTCATCAAAAGCTTTCATAAGATTGCTTCTTGTAAGGTATTCATTTGCTGAAAATACACCATTGGCATTTTCACCAGGTATGCCCATAAACCTTGGAAGCCCGGCACCAGAACCGATAAATACAGCATCAAAGCCTTCCTCATTAAGAAGCTCGTCAATAGTAACAGCCTTGCCTATTACTACATTTGTTTCGATTTTTACACCAAGCGATTTAACATTTTCAATTTCACTGTCAACCACACTTGCCTTTGGCAGACGGAATTCTGGTATCCCATATGATAAAACACCACCTGCTTTATGCAGCGCTTCAAAAATTGTAACATCATAGCCAAGTTTTGCAAGGTCCCCTGCACATGTAAGCCCGGCAGGGCCTGAACCTATAACTGCTACTTTTTTGCCTTTCTTCTCTGCTGCCGGTACAGGCTTAATACCATTCTCCCTTGCAGTATCCGCAACGAAACGCTCAAGCTTTCCTATAGAAACAGCATCCCCTTTAATGCCACGTATACATTTTGCCTCACACTGGCTTTCCTGCGGGCATACACGCCCACATACAGCAGGAAGTGCTGAATATTTATTAATTACATGGAAAGCTTCATCAAAATTGCCATCCTCTACTTCTTTAATAAAGCCAGGGATATCTATATTTACAGGACATCCCTTTACACACTGCGGGTTCTTGCATTTAAGGCAGCGTGTTGCTTCTGCCATAGCTTCTTCTTTATTATATCCTAAACATACTTCTTCAAAATTAGCTGCACGCACTTTTGGTTCCTGTTCACGCACAGGCACTCTTTTTAAAACATCTGTTTCCATTAATGTATTTCCTCCATTCCTGCGCTGGTATTGCGCAATAACTGGTAAATTATGTATTATACCGGTTTTTTAATTACAATTCCCACAGCCGCCGTGGTGTGTATTCCCTTCTTCAAGGCGTAACATTGCCCTTCCTTCTTCCGTTTTATACATCCCCTGGCGGCGCATAGCCTGGTCAAAGTCAACAAGATGCCCGTCAAACTCTGGCCCGTCAACACATGCAAATTTAATTTCATCACCAACCTGCAGGCGGCATGCCCCGCACATCCCGGTACCATCAACCATTATAGGGTTCATGCTTACAATCGTAGGTATTCCAAGTTCCTTAGTAAGAAGTGATACAAACTTCATCATTATCATAGGCCCTATGGCAACTACCCTTGTATATTTTTTTCCCTGGTTCTTTACAAGTTCATTA
>DKYP01000126.1:973-33447 GCA_002499945.1 Lachnoclostridium sp. UBA7097 | reverse complement strand
GCTTTAGACAATGGGTAGTTCACAGTTTATATCGATATGAATTTTGACGGACTTAAGGACAGTATTATTAAAATGCTTGGCGGAAGCAGGGTAAAAATTTCTGTTAATACTTTCCAGAATGATATGTCTGCATTTGCATCAAAAGATGATGTTATGACATTACTGGTACATCTTGGATACCTTGCATATAACTATAACACAGGGGAAGTTTCTATACCAAACCATGAAATACAAGAAGAATTTTTTACGGCAGTTGGAAGTTCTGGATGGGATGAGGTGGTCAAATCAATACAGCTGTCTGATGCAGGGATTAATTATGATAAAAATACTAAAAAGCACCAGTGTATTATAGAAAAAATATAAATATTACCAGATAAATAAGTATATAAATATTATTAGTGGGCTGGCAGTTCCAAAGTATCCCACAGACAGCACGCTTTCGCTTGGATAAACCACGCAATGGCGCATAAAGCACCTATGCTTCAAAAAACCTTTGAAGCATTAAATACGGTGCTTAAACGCCAGCGGGTTTAAACAGCTGTCTTTAGGGAGTACATTTGGAACTTGCCAGCTGATTTACTCTTTGTATAATTTCCAGCCAAAAAACAAAACTAAAACTAATAATATCTTATAAATACAATGAAAAAATAAAGACTGACGGATTCTTGTCCAGATATTAATAGGTATAATGGCATTAATGGAAAACCATTAGTGTCTTTTTTGTTTCGTTTATCTGGTTCTTTACTCACCTAAAAGTTTTTCAACTGAAGCAAGTTTAACACAAAGAACAAAAATTTTGGCGGCTTCTAACATTTCTTCTGGTGAAGGGAATGTAGGGGCAATGCGTATATTTGAATCCTCAGGGTCTTTTCCGTAAGGGAATGTTGCGCCTGCACCAGTAAGGACTACGCCCAGTGCCTTGCATTTTGCAACAATGGATTTTGCACATCCGGGCATGGCATCAAAGGAAATAAAATATCCTCCTTTTGGTTTAGTCCAGCTTCCAATTCCAAGCCCTGTAAGCCCGGCATCTAAAATATCAAGTACAGCCTCAAACTTAGGGCGGAGAAGTTCACCATGTTTCTTCATATGGGCTTTTAATCCATCTAAATCCTTAAAGAACCTTACATGGCGCAGCTGGTTGATTTTATCATGCCCTATAATCTGTGTTGTCATCTGTTTTTTAATATCTTCAATATTTTTAAATGATGTAGCAACTGCGGATACGCCAGAGCCTGGAAAGCTTATTTTGGAGGTTGATGCAAATATGTATACCATATCTGGGTTTCCAGCTTTTTCACATTCGTCCATAATATTCAGGATTTCGTCCTGGTCATCTTCATATAAATGATGTATGCAATAAGCATTATCCCAGAAAATCCTGAAGTCCTCTGCCTTTGGTTTCAGGTTTGCAAAACGCCTTACCACTTCATCAGAGTAAGATATACCTGTCGGGTTGGAATATTTTGGTACACACCAGATTCCTTTTACAGCTTCATCATTATTTACATATTTTTCTACAAGGTCCATATCCGGCCCGTCTTGCTTTAATGGAATATTAATCATTTCAATTCCAAATAATTCAGTAATCTTAAAATGCCTGTCATATCCAGGTACTGGACACAAAAATTTTACCTTGTCCAGTTTGCACCATGGTGTAGAACCATTTACGCCCATAAGCATGGAACGTGACACAGTATCATACATAATATTCAGGCTGGAATTACCACATACAATTACATTGTCTTTTTTCACTTCCATCATATCAGCAAGCAGATGCCTGCATTCACCGATACCGTCCCAGTCACCGTAGTTTCTGGTATCATTCCCCAGTAGAGTATTCATATCCGAACTGCTGTTAATAACGTCTAACATAGGCATAGACAGTGCAAGCTGTGAAGCCCCGGGTTTTCCCCTTGCCATATTAAGGGACAGCCCTTTTGCCTCTTCTGTTTTGTATTCTTTTTCCAAATTCTTTTTTAATGCCCGGAGTTCATCCTGGCTCATATCTTTGTATGCTTTCATAATGTAACATTCCCCTTTCATTATTTTTAGTAAAATGGTGTTACGGCTGCAATTATTAACAACACTGGAATTATAACATACACAGGGCTGGAACACAAGTTTCTGTTCAATACACTTCAATTAGTCTTTCGGACATAATATAAAAATCTGCTATAATCAAATAGAGAAATAATTATTCTTCTGAAAGTGTCATGCGTAAATTTGTGCAAAAATATAACAGTGAAGAACTGGTACACCAGGGAAATGTTAAAAAACACTTCCTGTTTCCATGAAAATGATATACTTATAGATGGTAATGATATCATAGAAATAGAACAGGAATTTATGCAGCAGGTGTAAAGATATACAAATAAAATAATAACGATATAGTGCGTGGATAATAATTAAACTTATTATTCCATGCATTTTTTTAGTATCACTGGATAATTGTGTTTTACTTTCTGTTTTAAAGTTATTCTGATATACAGATATTTTAAAGGAAGTATTTTGATATAAGGAAACAGTGTATTCTTTGAAAAATATGTAGCCGAAAAAGTATTATATTTAATATAACACAGATTAGACCTTGAACAATGTGGCTTTTTTATATATAATAAGGACAGGATATTACAAAACAGAAAGGAACAAGGAAAGTACAATGCAGGGAAATGTTAAAGGCACTGTTAAGGATAGTATTTTCTGTAATCTGTTTAAAACCAGGAAATACCTGTTGCAGCTGTACCAGGCACTGCACCCGGAAGATAGCAGCATGACAGAGGATGGTCTTGAAAACATCACAATAAACCATGTATTTACAAATGGCATTTATAATGACCTGTGTTTTATAGCTGGCGGGAAATTAATTTTGATGCTGGAAGCGCAGTCTACATGGAGCGTGAATGTAATTATAAGGATGTTCATATACCTGGCACAGACATACCATGAATATTTTAAAGGAAATGGCACAGACCTTTATGGGAGTAAAAAGGCTGTAGTTCCAAAGCCTGAACTTTATGTGGTTTATACAGGGAACAGGAAAAAACGGCAAAAATATATATCACTTTCAGATGAATTTTTTGGTGGGAAGGGTGCAGGTATTGAATTAAAAGCCAAAGTAATTTATGCTGGCAAAGGTAACGATATAATAAACCAGTATGTAAAATTTACAAAAGTATACAATGAGCAGATAAAAAAACATGGAAGGAATAAAAAGGCAGTCCTTGAAACAATACGTATCTGCAAGGACAAAGATTTGCTGAAAGAATACCTTGAAAGCAAGGAGAAGGAGGTTGTGGATATAATGATGGCATTATTTGACCAGGAAGAGGTGTTTAATACCTATGTGAAAAGTGAAGTAAGAGAAGCAAGAAAGGAAGCAAGAAAGGAAGCAAAAAGAGAAGCAACGAAAGAAACAGCTATAAAATTATTAAAGATGGGTAAATGTTCTATTGATGAAATCAGGGAACTTTTTCCACAGTTGGATGATGATGATATAATAGAAATAGAACAGGAATTTATGCAGCAGGTGTAAAGTACAAACAAAATAATAACAGTACAGTGCGTGGATAATAATTAAACTTATTATTCCATGCACTTTTTTATTTATAAACCATTAGAGAAAAGTCCAGGGGATTATCACAAAGGAAAAAGGGGCAGATGTTGTGGTTATTGAAGAATTGATTTTTTTAACCATACTGGTGTCTTGTTTCTTGCTGCACAGTGGTAATCTTAAACTTAACATAATCAGTTTTTAATAAAAAAGTAAAGATTTAATTTTGCAGATATGGTATTCTTAATAAAATGATACAAAAATGATGGGTACAGGGCGGGTTTTATATAAACATTAGGAAAGAGGGGAATGAGATGGAAAATACAAATATTTTAATAGTTGATGATGACCACGATATAGCTGACCTGGTTTCAATCCACCTGAAGGGTGAGGGCTATAATTGTTTTAAGGCTTATAATGGCAAGGAAGCAATCAGGATATTTGAAAATGAGAGTATTGACCTTGCGGTTCTTGATATTATGATGCCGGGCATTGACGGGCGGCAGGTTTGTGCAAAAATACGTGAAAGCAGCACGATACCGATTATAATGCTTAGTGCAAGGGATAGTGAAAATGATAAGGTAGAGGGGCTGGTTAATGGTGCGGATGATTATGTGACTAAACCGTTTAATACTATGGAGTTAATTGCCCGTGTGAAGTCACAGTTAAGGCGTTACCAGAATTTTGGCGGTGTTAAGGAGAAGTCAGCGGAGTCTGTTGAGCTTGAAAACCTGTGGATGGACAGAAGCCTGCACCAGGTGAAGGCGTATGGCAGGGATGTCAAGCTTACCCCTATAGAGTTTGATATATTATTCCTTATGGCGTCACACCCTAATAATGTATTCTCTACAGATGAGATTTTTGAAAGGGTATGGAAAGAAAAGAGTTTTGAGATGAGCAATACTGTAATGGTGCATATAAGAAGGCTGCGTGAGAAGATAGAATTAGAACCAAGGAATGCACAGATTATAAAAACTGTATGGGGAGTGGGCTATAAGATTGAAGCATAGTATTTACAGAAGCCTTCGGGGGGAGCTGGTTATTTATAGTATTATAAGTATGCTGCTTGCTGTAGCCACAGAGTTTCTTATCGGTATGCTGCTGGTAGCGGTTGCACGTACTTTCGGAGTGTCCAAAAACGGTTATGGCAAACCTGGTATTATGGACAATAAAAGTAATTATGGGCAGCCGGGGTTTTTGCCAGATTACCGTGGAATTAAGCACTGGAATAAAGATACAATTATGGTAATTATGTTTATAATACTTTTGCTTGGTTTTATATTATTTGTGTTTTATTTTCTTATTCTTACAAGACGCATTACAAAAGATATGAGTTATATATCAAACTGTATCTCAAATATTGCAGCAGGTGAAATGGAAGTGCAGATAACAGGCATAAACAGGGAAGATGAGATAGGGGAGATAGTTTTACAGGTAAACCGGATGTATGGGGAGATAGAAAGGCTTATGAAGTCTGAGCGTGAGGCATTACAGGCGAACAAGGATATGATAACATGTGTTGCGCATGATTTGCGGACGCCGCTTACTTCTATTATAGGCTATCTCCAGCTTGCAACAGATACAAATAAGTACACTGTGGAGGAACGGCAGAAGTATGCAAATATTGCGATGCGTAAGGCAAACAGGATGCAGGGGCTTATAGAGGAGCTTTTTAGCTATACAAAGCTTATGAGTGGTGAAATAACGCTCCACCGCAGCAATATAGATATAGTGAAGCTTGTTGAACAGATGGCGGAAGAATTTTACCCGCTTTTTATGGAAAACGGGCTTGAGTATACGTTAAAGCAGAATGTGTACAGCCTTATTATGGAAGTTGACGGGGAGCTTATAGCAAGGGCGGTTTCAAACCTTATAAGTAATGCCGTGAAATATGGCAAGGATGGCAAGGCAGTCTATATTGAACTTGAAAAATATGATAATGAACTCCAGATACGTGTAACTAATTTTGGGCTGGTAATACCAGAAGAAAGCATAGAACATATTTTTGATAAGTTCTACAGGGTGGAAAGTTCAAGGTCTGTACAGACAGGTGGTACAGGGCTTGGGCTTAATATAGCACAGGAAATAGCGGTACTCCACGGAGGAAAGATAACCGTACAAAGCAGTATTAACGGGACATGTTTTACCATTGCGCTTCCTGTAAAAAATGCAGGCAGCAGTAGTGAATAAATGGAGGTTGATTATGAAAATAAATCCAGTATATGGAAAGGAAGTAAAATTAAGGGTGCGTTCATTAAAATTTGCACTGACAATCCTGTTTTTTAATCTCGGGCTTGTTGCAATAGCACTCTTTGGTTTTGAAATGATTTTTAATCTTAATATGAATAACAGGATAGATTATTCAGGTGCAGTAATGGTGTATTTTGTAATTATCTGCCTGGAAGCGGCTATGGTTGCATTCCTGGTTCCTGTATTTACAGCGGGGAGCATAGCAGGTGAGCGTGAGAAACAGACGCTTGAAATACTTCTTACTACGGTGTTAAAACCAAGGCAGATAGTTATTGGCAAGCTTATGTCCTCAATAAGCATGGTAATACTGCTTGTATTTTCAAGCCTTCCAGTTGTATCCATAGTTTTTACTATTGGTGGTATAAGCATGGCAGACCTTATGCAGTTTGTAGTATTTATCATTGTGATGTCACTTTTTATAGGAAGCATGGGTGTGTGTGCTTCATCAATGGTTAAGAAAGCTATTCCTGCCACGGTATTATCATTTGCAATGGTGGGGATTGTATGCGGTGTAACTGCAATAGCTGTTTTTGTGGCTAATGAAGGCGCTAATATATATTATTATACTGTACAGAATTCAACTGGTGATGTGCCAGATGTTTCGTGGGTAATGTACGCCCTGCTTATAAACCCTGCATTTACTATATTCAATATGGTGAGCAGGCAGTATATGTCTGATGACCTGCTTTATTATATGGCAAACGCACTTAACGGGGAAATACTTCCATTTATTAAGGATTACTGGTTTATATGCAGCATTGTTTCACAGCTTGTACTTACATTGCTGTTCTTAAAGCTTGCAACAGTATTTCTTGACCCATTAAGAAGAAAAGAAAAGGCAAGGAAAAATAAGGGAAGGAAAAGTAAGAAAGTTGCGGCGGCAATGCTTGTGCTTCTTATTATTGCAGGAATGGTGCCAGCTGTGCCCAAGACAGTATATGCTTCTGTTAAAGCAAAGGCTTTAGACCCTGAAGGCAGGATAACAATCAGGAAAGATGACATAAGTGCAACTGTAAGGCTTGGCTATAAGGGCAGGACAAAATATGACAGGAATATAAGGGCAGATGCTGTTATAGAAAATAAGGGAAGCGATTTTACAGGTAAGTTCAGGATAGAATATACAAGGACAGAAGCGGAGGGTTCTGTAGCAATACAGAGGAATTTTGCCGCAGCAGCAGGTGAAAGTAAAAATGTACAGTTTGCATTGCCAGGCATTGACCCTGAAGCAAATATAAGGATTGCAATATGTGATGAAAATAATAAGATTATATCTTCTGAATATATAAGTGCAAATTTTAATGATGACCAGTCATTGCTCTATATTGGTACACTTTCAGACAGCCAGGACAGCTTGAAGTATATTTCAAGCGGGCTGGCAGCAGATAAAAATTCTTTTGGTGCAAGTGATGAAGGGATAGTATTTGAGCTTGAAAGCAATGATATTACAGAAGATGCCAGGATGCTTGATTCACTTGATGTTATAATAATAGATAATTTTGATACAGGGAAGTTATCTAAAGGACAGATTAATGCAATAAAAAAATGGATAGGGAATGGCGGGACACTTTTTCTTGGGAGTGGTGCAAATGCCAGCAAAGTGCTTGACGCATTTTCTGGTACTCTTTTAAAAGGAACAATAGGCAGTGTAAAAAGCATTAACACTAATTTTGGCGTAACAAGGGCAGAACTTACAAAACTTTTTGGTGAAAACCGTGCTAATAAAAGAATGCCACTTGATATAACACAGATTAATATAAGAGGTTCAAAACAGGTTTTATCAGATGGAAATAATAATCTTATAAGTTTACTGGATTATGAAAACGGAAACGTAATGACAGCAGAGTTTTCATTAGCTTTAGATGCTGGAACGGCAGGACTGTATGGACCTGTTATAGTAGATGTAATTAAGAAGAATATAAGTGAAAAAAGAAAAATGGATATGGGATTAAGCAGTATCAATTCATGGCAGTCATATTCTAATGTCTATATGTATGAAAATGATGTACTGAACTTAAACAGCACGGATTCACTTCCAAACCTTAAACTTTATGCAGTGCTTCTATTAGTATATGTATTTCTTGCAGGACCGGTAATTTATGTAATTATGAAGAAAAAAGATAAAAGAAACCTGCTTTGGGGTATAGTGCCAGTGCTTTCAGTAGTATTTTCAGTGACAATTTATTTAATTGGAACAAGTACACGTATCCAGAAGCCATTTATTAATTATGTTTCAACCGTGGAACTGCCAGAAAAAGGAAATGGCCGCCATAATATAAATACATCTTTTACAATTACCAATTCTTCAAGTAAATCATATGAGGCGGTGCTGCCAGAGGACAGTGATGTAATGCCTTCAACACTTAATGGGTATTATTATTCCTCATATTCTTCACCAAACAGGGAGATAGATGAATATGATTATGGAATTGAATATTCTGCGGATAGTACAAAACTTCATATGAATAACCTTTCTGCATTTGAAAGCGTGCCTTTTAAAATGAATAATAAAAGTAAAAATACAGGTACAGTCCAGACAGATTTACAGATGAGCGATAATAAAATGTCAGGATTTATAACTAATAATATGTCATGTGACTTGGAAACCTGCCTGTTCTATTGTAAAGGGACATTATATTATATCGGGGATATACCGGCAGGAAAGTCTGTTGATATATTAAAACAGAAAAGCTTCAGGGAAATGAAATATTCATATGATTTTGACTACCAGTTAAGTTCTGCACTGGGCGGAAGCTATTATGACGGTACAGCTGATATTTCATTAAGAAGAAAAATCGGGATGATAAATGCATTTGTTACTGACAGCAGGTATGCTGATACATGGTTCTATGGGTTTATACCAAATAATACAGAAACAGCATTTACAGATAATTTTACTTTTGATGAATATGGCGAAACAGGTGTATATAAAATCGTACAGGTTCCAGAGAGGATAAACGGATATGATGTTATAGGTTCACTGGAAGATTATGCAGAAGAGTATGATATTAACAGGACTAATGGGTTTTATGTATATGACCAGACAACAAGAGGGATAGAAGTAACATACAGGTTTCCAGAAGATTTTACACTGAAAAAGGTTATATATAACAGGGAAACCGCAGGTGGAAATGAATTTACCCTTAAAACTAACGGATATTCTGAAGATGCCTTTTTAGGGGTGGCAAAGGTTAAAGATAAAAATACAGGAAAGTATGTAAAACTTTTAGAGTCTGCCAAAAAAGCAGAAATAGATAATATAGAACAGTATCTTGAAGATGATGGAAGCCTTAAAATATATTATGAACTGGACAATGTACAAAACACTGATGTAGATTCATATACGCTTCCAAGGGTGAAACTTGCAGGTACGTATAAAAAGACAAGGAGCAGAAGCTGAAATAGCGGCAGGTGTTAAGAAAGGCATGGTTATTAATATATGGTAAAAATAGAAAATTTATATAAACATTATGGCAAGTTTGTTGCATTAAACCACTTAAACCTTTCTATTGAAAAGGGAGAACTTTTTGGCTTTGTAGGCCCTAATGGTGCAGGCAAGACTACCACAATGCGTATAATATCAGGGCTTTTAAAGGCAGATGGCGGTTCAGTGCATGTTGCAGGTGTAGATGCACTTAAGGACAACCAGAGCCTTAAAAGAAAGATTGGTTATATGCCAGACTTCTTCGGGGTGTATGATAACCTTAAAGCAATAGAATATATGGAGTTTTATGCATCAATTTATGGAATTACGGGGGATAAGGCAAAAAGCATGTGCTTAGAGCTTATGGACCTTGTAAATTTAAGTGATAAGGCGGACTTTTATGTAGACGGGCTTTCAAGAGGTATGAAACAAAGGCTCTGCCTGGCAAGAAGCCTTGTGCATAACCCTGAACTTCTTATACTTGATGAACCTGCATCAGGGCTTGACCCAAGGGCAAGGTTTGAAATGAAGGGGATACTTAAAAACCTGCATGATATGGGCAAAACTATAATTATAAGTTCACATATACTTTCAGAACTTGCAGAAATGTGTACTACAATAGGGATTATTGATAAGGGAAGCATGGTATCTAAAGGTACTGTTGATGAGATAATGCAGAAACTTAATACATCTAACCCGTTGAAAATCCATGTTATAAGCAATGCAGAGGCAGCAGTGCGCATTATAAAAGAAAACCCGCAGGTTGAGAACCTTTCAATAGACGGGGCAGATATAACAGTGTCATTTAATGGCAATGAAAAAGAAGAAGCAGGGCTTCTTGCAAACCTTGTAAATAATGATGTGCTGGTTTCTTCATATGTGCGGGAAACAGGCAACCTTGAAGAAGTATTTATGATGGTAACAGCAAAAAAAGAAGTGCTTGATTAAGAGGCTGTTTATGGAGGGATATTATGGCTAAGGAAAAAGCGGAACTTACAGAAAAGGATATCCAGATAGCAGATTTTTTAAAAGTTATTGCAAGACGTAAGATGCTGCAGAGATGGATTTCATGTACTGCATGGTGTGGTCTTGTGGCTGTAATCATGGCAGCGTTGTTAAATATTATAGCTATTTTTGTTCCTGTTTATAATGCGCCTTTGTATGGATGGTATATTATTCTTGCCGGGTTTGTTGTTCCAGGCATATATATATTAATAAAGCGTACCAGTATTTATGAAGCAGCAAGGTATGCGGATAGTGCAGGTCTTAAAGAGAAGCTTGTTACAAGTGTTGGATGCCAGGGGTCAGATAATGGCTTTGCGGGACTTCTTAAAGAAGATGCTATTAATGAAATAGAATGTTTTGATAAAAAATTCCGGCTACCTTTTAAATATCCATGGAAAAGATATATTGCTTCCTGCCTGGTTCTCTGCCTTTTTATAATATGTATATTTATACCATCACAGGCGAAAAAGGATGCAGAACTTCTCCATAAACTTGCATTACAGGCGGAGGAGGTAAAGGATAAAGTTAAGGAAGCTGAGAAAATTCTTGATAAGGCAGAAGAGAATGGAATTGATAAAAAAGAAGCTGAAAAGGTTAAAAAGATATTAGAGGAGTCAAAAAAAGAGATTAGTGAATCTAAAAATATTGATGATGTAAATAAAGCAAAAGAGAGGCTTGAGAGCAAGCTTAAAAAAGAACTTGCAGAAGCAGGCAGCAAGGAACTTCTTAAAACGGCGCAGTCCCTTGTGCCTGGAACTGACCTTGAAGGGCTGGCAGATTTTAATAAGAAGCTGGCAGACATTGCAGATAAAAGCGGGCTTAAAGGCGATTTATCCAATGAACTTAAAAGTGTTGCAGAAAGCCTTACAGCAGAACAGATGAAAGAATTGCTTGATTCACTTGAACAGGCACTTGGAGATGGGGAGATTACATCAGAAGAAGTTGCAGAGGCACTTTCTGGTATTGAAAATAGTGATGCACAGATAGCGGCTGCAACAATAGCAGTGTCAGGGACATCTTCAAATTCATCTTCAAGCCCACAGCCAGGCAGTACATCAGGTGCAGCCAGTGCAGAGGGCAATGGAAATGGCCAAGGGAATGGACAGGGACAAGGACAGGGTAATGACTCTGGTAATGGAAATGGCAATGGTAACGGAAATGGAAATGGTAACGGTAATGGCAGTGGCGGTGGAGGCGGAAAAGGTTCTGGCACAGGAGGCGGCTGGAATATGGGCAGCAGTGACGGGCTTGAACGCCAAGAGCAGGAAAGCAAAGGTGAGGTAGTAAGCCTTACTGGTAAAAAAATGGGAAATGATGATAACCTTACTGGCAAAAAAAATGGTGACGCAAAAATTACCCAGAAAAGCGGGCAGAAGGGAGAAGCCTCTGAGGGAATTAAAGCAGACCTTGACTCTGTAATAGGGGAATACAGTGATGAAGCATACGCAAAAGTTAATAGTAATAAAGTGCCATCTGCTATGAAAGATATAGTAAAAGAGTATTTTAGTGGCTTTGGGAGTAATTAGGCCTGGTTTCCATATTTCCTTTAAAGGCACGCTTCCGCTACAATGATGCACACAACGGTGCATAAAATCTGAAAATACCAGATTTAAGCACCGGCGGCATCATAGTGCCTTTTACAGGAAACAATGGAAACCTGCCACATGGTCCAAGTTCTGGCAGAATACCAGATAAGAAATATGCCAAAATGTGGATTCTGGCAAATTCAAAATGTCACTTGGTAAAATAGCAAGCCACAGCGAAACGCTTTGGACATAGTGTAATTTAGTTAAGGGGTTCAACTGCCAAAATGTAAATTAGCTGGCAAATTCCAAAGTGCTTCCAATGGACAGCTGTACGGAGCCGCTGGTGCTTAAGTCCCGTAGTGTGGGACTTTATGCACCATTGCGTGCGACGTCCAAGCGCAAGCGGGCTGTTCATGGAACACTTTGGAATTGCCAGCCAAAGATACTTTGGAAGTACCATCTAGTGGTTTTGAAACCACCAGCCCATTAATAAATAGAATTAGCGGAGGTTGAAATGTCTGATAAAGAAAGTATTAATAAAATGATTGATAATATGAAAGCCTGTGAACAGGAAATTGCGAAAGCGATTATAGGGCAGGAGGAGGTTGTGCATGAAATCCTTCTTGCAATACTTGCTGACGGCAATGTACTTTTAGAGGGTGTGCCAGGGCTTGGAAAGACACAGCTTGTCAAAACTATTTCAAAGGTTCTTGACCTGTCATTTTCAAGGATACAGTTTACCCCTGACCTTATGCCGGCTGATGTAACAGGAACGAACCTTATTATTAAGGAAGAGGGCAATAATGTATTTAAGTTTGAGCAAGGCCCTGTATTTGCAAATATTGTACTTGCAGATGAAATAAACAGGGCTACCCCTAAGACACAGGCAGCAATGCTTGAAGCTATGCAGGAAAAGACTGTAACGGTTGGTAAGAATACTTATCCGCTGCCTTCACCATATATGGTGCTTGCAACGCAGAACCCTATTGAAAATGAGGGTACTTACCCATTGCCGGAGGCACAGCTTGACCGTTTTATATTTAAAATAAATATGGAATTTCCAACTCTTAGTGAACTTAAAAGGATTATGGATGTAACTGTTACTAATACAAAGCCTGTTTTAAACCCTGTATTAAGTGGCAGTGATATTATAGAGATGAGGGAACTTATAAGGGATATACCTGTTGCAGATGCGGTACAGGAGTATGCATTAAAAATAGTGCTGGGTACACACCCTGAACTGGGCAGTGCAACGGAAAATATAAAGAAATACCTTACGGCAGGGGCAAGCCCGAGGGCAGCGCAGGCAATTTTTCTGACATCTAAGGCAAGGGCGCTGCTTGATGGAAGGTATAATGTTTCGTTTGATGATGTGGATGCTGTTGCACTTCCGGCGTTAAGGCACAGGGTAATGGCAGGGTTTGAAGCTGTTTCAGAAGGGATAGATACTGATGATGTTTTAAGGGATATGATTAAGGGATTAAGGCAGGAATTATAATGGAAGAAAAGATATTTGACAGTTCTTTTTTTAACGGGTTAAACAGGGTAAAGCTTGTTACAAGGATTACAATGCAGGGTGGGAGAAGCGGCATGAGAAAGTCGGCTGCCAAGGGAAGCAGTGTTGAATTTGCTGATTTCAGGGAGTATGTGCCGGGTGATGATATAAGAAGGATTGACTGGAACACATATGGCAGGATGGATAAACTTTTTGTAAAGCTTTTTGTAGAGGAAAGGGAAGCGTATTATTCAGTAATTATTGATACAAGTGCTTCAATGGATTTTGGGACTCCTTCTAAAGGGGTATGTGCTGCAAGGCTTGCAGGCGCTGTAAGTTATATGGCACTTAATAACCTTGACAGGGTGCGCCTTTCTGCCATATGTAGTGACAAGATATTAAACAGCAGTGATTTTACAGGCAGGCAGGGGTTTAATAAGGCTATGGCGTGGCTTGGCAGCATGGAGTTTAAAGGAAAGACGGATTTATATAAAAGCATAAGGGGTATACCGTTCCACCAGAGAGGCGTGACTGTTATAATATCAGATTTATTTAGCAATGATACTACTGATGAAAATATAGAAAGTATTGCAGATACAATACGGTATTTAAGATATATGAAGCAGGAGGTGCTTGTGCTGCATGTGCTTTCACCAGAAGAGATGGAACCTGTGGTTGAAGGCACTGTGGGGCTTGAGGATGCAGAAACAGGTGATATAATGCGTGTAACTGCAACAAGCCGTTTATGCAAGCAATATAAATATGTGCTGGATAAGTTTATTGGCAAGATAAGGGAGTGCGCAAAGCATTACCAGGCACATTATATACCTGTATGCAGTAATGAAGGTATAGATACATTTATTTATAAGGGAATAAGAAGCGGGCAGCTTGAAAATTTCTAGCAGGTATTACCAGAAAGGCATGGTTGTTATTATGGGCATTGTAAGGTTATGGCCAGCGGTGCTGGCTGTTTTTATACCAGGTATTGTATTGTTGTATCTTTTAAAACAGAAAGTAATAAACCAGAAGATATCTGCATTAAACCTGTGGAAAGAAGCATATGAGAATATACAGGCATCTACGCCATGGGAGAAATTCCGGAACAATATCCTTATGTACTTACAGATAACTGCGCTGGTATTGTTAATAATTGCCCTTATGTCGCCGTATATTACGGGGAGTGGCAGTGAATATTCAAATGTGCTTATTATAATAGACAATAGTGCGAGTATGTCGGGTATTTACCGGGAAGAGAGAAGTAAGCTGGATGAGGCTAAGGAACAGGCAGCAGGCTATGTGGATAATAATGATGCAAGGTATACGGTTATGTCGGCATCAAATACAGCAGACCTTTTAATTTCAGGTTCTGCGGATAAAGGGCGTGTAACAGATGCTATAGATAATATAGAAGCTACTGATATTGCCGGTTCGGCTGAAACAGCAGTAAGTATGGCACAGTCCCTTGCTTCCACATGGAAGGGTTATAAGGTTATTGTGTTTACGGACAGTAGTGTTAATATGCCAGATGTTAATTGTGAAGTGGCTGATTTAAGTGTACAGGGAGAGAACGGGGCAATACAAAGTTTAAGCCATGCTGTTTCGGAAGATGGTTCAGTACAGGTAATGGCAAGGGTTGATAATTATGGGAAAAACAGGCTGGATACAGATGTAAACCTGTATATAGGGGAACAGCTTTATGATATACAAAGTGTAACAGCAGAGGCAGGGGAAAGCAGTACAGTTTATTTTAAAAATATTACACCGGGCAAATATAATGGTGCAGTTGCAGGTGGTACGCCGTATCTTATGGCTGAATTAAATTCAAAAGACATGCTTGCAGGTGATAATATAGTATATGATGTACTGGACGGTGAAAGTGATGAGAAGATACTTCTTGTTACAGAGAAGAACACATTTCTTGAAAAGGGGCTTAAAATACAGGGTGGCAGGCAGATTGACAAGGTACAGCCAAAAGATGTGCTGGCAGCAGATACAGAGGAGTACAGCCTTATTGTGTATGATGGCATAGTGCCTGATGAGCTGCCAGAAACAGGGAATGTTGTATTTATTGGACCACCTGCATCTGGAATAAAGAATCCGGGTAAAGGGGAAGAGTGGAAGCAGGAAGTATTTATATATGGAAAGAAAAGTAAAAGCAGCGTTATTAAAGCTTTAAAGGGCAATGTAACTAATTACCTGGATAATTATTCATTTAGTGCCCTTAATGTTACAGAACTTAAATTACCAAAATGGGCATCTGGCTTTTTTGAAACAGAAGATAAACTTTCTGCCGGGTATCTTGGCAATTATAATGGAAGGATAATAGCTGTACTGGGATTTGACCTCCATAACACGGATTTTCCATTACAGACAGAATTTCCAATATTTATGTATAACCTTTTAAGGGAAACAATATCTGCAAGAATAACAGATAAAAGCGTATATAATGCAGGGGAGGCTGTTATTATACAGAAAAAAGGGAAGGCAGACGAGGCAGTTGCCACAAAACCTGGCGGGGACAGTGAAACATACAGCCTTAAAGAGGGCACGGCTGTTTTTGCAGATACTTCAAAGTCAGGTTTATATAATATAAAGGAGAGTGACGGGGAAATGTATTTTACTGTACCATTTCCAGAAGAGGAGTCGGATGTTTTACAGGAAGCAGTGGTTACGGGTAATAAGGCAGCCAAGGGTCCTGGTGGGAAATTAAGTGGCAATATGTCAAGGAAAATGGTGGTATTTCCAGTGCTTTTCCTGCTTCTGGTTCTTTTAATGGCAGAGTGGAGGATTTACAGGAAACGTTTATAATATTAAATGGGGGATTTTATGAAAGCTGTTGTGCAATATCCAGTTATATTATTATTAATACCTGTTGTTATAGTGTTTCTGCTTGTAACATCACGCAGTTTAAGGATTGGCAATAAAGTGCGTAAGGGTTTTATTATAGGCATAAGGGCGCTGCTTTTATCTTTAATTATATGTGCTATGGCGGATATATCAGTTAATGTAAGTTCAAGGGATACAGGGACAGTATTTTTAATTGATGTTTCAGAAAGCTTTGCCGCAAACAGGGAAGAGGCTGCCAGAATGGTGCAGGATGCGCTTAAGGAAGTACCGGATGGAAACAGGGTGGCAGTAGTGGCATTTGGCGCAGATGCAAGGGTTGAGCAGTTTATGTCGGATACCAGCATGTTTACTGGTGTGGAAACAATGCCTGTGGTTACTTCTACCAATATTGAGAAGGCTATAAGGGCAGGCATGGCACTTTTTGATGATGATGAAGCGAAACGCATAGTCCTTTTAACAGACGGGAACCAGAATGAAGGGCAGCTTGAGAAAATGGGCGCACTGCTTATGTCAGAAAATGTTGAGGTTAATGTTTTAAAGAAAGAACTAAAGGTTGATAATGAAGCCTATGTGTCAGACCTTTTAGTGCCAGAGAAAATACAGGCAGGTGATAAGTTCAGGGTACAGGTTGAAGTTGAAAGCACTGTTAATACAAATGCGGTTTTGCAGCTTTATACAGGGGGTAAACTTAGTAAACAGGAAAATGTCACACTGCAGGAGGGCAGCAATTCATTTATTTTCCAGGATACAAGAAAAAAAGAGGGGTTCGCTGAATATAAGGCAGTAATAATACCTGATAAAGATACAATAAGCATTAATAATGAATACCAGGCGGTTACAGAAGCGGGCGGTGCAGAGAAGATACTTGTTATTGAGGGCGCAAGGAATGAAGCAAGGGAATTTAGGAAACTGCTTTCTTCCGCTAATATAAGTTTTGATATTTTAAGTCCTGCTTCAGCACCAGACAGCCTTGAAGGCATGAATAAATACAAGTGCATTATTATGGAAAATACTGCTGCGGACGGCCTGCCAGAGGGTTTTAAAAATTCGCTTTCTTCATATGTGCAGGATTATGGTGGCGGGTTTGTTGCCACTGGGGGCAAAAGAAGCTTTGCACTTGGAGGTTACAAAGATACGCCTATAGAGGATGTGCTTCCTGTCAATATGGATATTTCACAGGATAAGAAAATACCAGAAATGGGCATGATAATGGTAATTGATAAATCGGGAAGCATGGCAATGGATGACGGAAGCAATAGTAAGCTTGAAATGGCAAAAGACGCTGCTGCTTCTGCAATAGATAACCTGCGTGACACAGACAGTGCAGGTGTAATATCATTTGATGATATGTACAGCTGGAATGTAAAGATACAGAAAGCAGATGACAAAGAAGGCATAAAAAGCGGGATTTATGGAATAAAGGAAGGTGGCGGGACCAGTATATACCCCGCCGTAAGGGAAGCTTATGAGAAAATCAGGAAGCTTGACTGCCAGATAAAGCATATAATACTGCTTACAGACGGACAGGACGATTTTTACAATGCATACCCGGGACTTATTGAGAAACTGGAGAAGAATAATATAACACTTTCTACAGTTTCCATAGGGACTGATGCTGATGATAATTTCTTACAGAGGCTTGCAGAGGCAAGTGGCGGAAGGTTTTATAATACAAAGGCTGGTACAGAGCTTTCAAGGATATTTGCACAGGAGGTATACCTTGCACAGAAAGAATATATAGTAAACAGGGTGTTTACGCCAATAATAAAAAATACTGGCGGTGTATTGAGTGAAATGGCAATGGAGGGGCTGCCGGCAATGGCAGGGTATGTCGCAACAAGCATAAAACCTGAAGCGCAGCTGGTGCTTTCCTCAGATAAGGATGATGACCCTGTGCTTGCCTGCTGGCAGTACGGGCTTGGACGCACTGTTGCCTTTACCTCAGATGTAACAAACCAGTGGACAGGGAATTATGCTTCATGGAGTGGTTATCCTGATTTCTGGAAAAGCATAGTAAACTGGGTTACTGATATTGCAGAAGAAGAGGGCAGTACAGCCAGTGTGTTACAGGAGGGCAGCAAGGGCAGGATTGTATATACAACAAAGGAATATTCTGGGAAAACAAAGGTAAAAGCAACCTGTACAGGAAAGGATGGCAAAAAAACAGAAATAGAACTTAAAGCAACTTCACCAGGGGTATTTGAAGGGGAAACAGAAACAACAGAAACAGGGGTTTACTCTATAAATGTTACAAATACAGAAGATGGTGTTGTAAAAGATTCAAAGAATACAAGGCTTGTAATGCAGTATTCACAGGAATACAGGTTTGCAGATGCCACAGACTGCATTGACAGTTTTGTAAGCCAGACAGCAGGCAGGTTTATAGAAAACCTTGACGGGATATTTGACAGCAGCCCGGAGCAGGTACAGGCAAGTAAAAATATAACTGTACCATTGCTGGCAGCTGCGGTAATAGTCCTGTTAATAGATATAACATACAGAAGGCTTGATATAAGGCTTGGTGCTAAACTTGCAATGGCAGTAAAGGAAAGGACAGCCGCAGTAAAGGCAGCAGGCAGTAAAGAAAAAGGGGGCGGGACAGCAGAAAGTGGCAGGGAAGCACAGGGAGCGGCAGATGCTGGTGCTGCCATAAAGGCAGAAAAAGTGGCGGCAGATGGCAGGAGGAAGGCAGGAAACAGCAGGCGTGCCAGAAAGGAAGATGTACAGGACATGCTTGATATAGGAAGCCTGCTTGCAAAACAAAGGGAAAGGGAGAGATAGTTATATAAGCCCTTTAAAAACCAGTCTTTTAGGGGATGGGTTTTTAAAGGGTTTTTTCTGGTTAAAGGAATTTTTAGTTAAAATTCCCTGAAAAGTTGCATATGAACGAGATATATTGTATACTAGATAGTGTTATTTTAACCAGACATAGAACGGGGTAGCTATGAAAGAGAAAGAGTGGCAAAGGTTTGCAGTACAAAGCGTTGTACTTCTTGCGGCTGTGCTGGCACTATCTGTTTTCCACCCGGGGGATATTATCAGGGATAATGGCAAAATGGTTATGGCTGACGGCACAGCAGTATTAAATAACAGTGATAATGTTAAAAAGCAGCCTGGCCAGAAGAAAAAAGTTTCTGTGTATGAATTACCAGTAAAAACAGATAAAGCACAGATTACAGAACGCAGCAGTATATATGTTGAGATAAAAAAGTCTGCTGTCCCGACAGGTGCAGCGGTATATTTAAGTGATGAGTATATGGAACAGGGCATACGCCTTGTTATTGAAAGTGCTAAGGGCAGAAAGCTTAAAAATGAAGATATAGCCAGGCATAATAATGGCAGGAAATATACAGGAAAAGTTAATAAAAAGAATAAAAAAGATATTGCAGAAAGTATAAATATAAGGTATTCTGTGAAGAAAAAAAAGTACAGGGCAGAACTGGAATTAAAGACAAAACATTTATATGCACCTGCACTTTATGAAACAGATAAAGCTTATTTTATTTCACTTGCCAGGCCAAGGGATGTATATGATAAAATAATAGTTGTGGATGCAGGACATGGCGGGATTGATGAAGGTACTTCTTCTGCCAGGGGCGACCGTGAGAAAGATTACAATCTCCTGGTACTTAAAGAACTTAAACAGCTGTTAGACAAAACAGATATAAAAGTTTATTATACACGTCTTACTGACAGGAGAGTAACCAAGGCAGCAAGGACAAATCTTGCCAATAACCTTGAAGCAGACCTTTTTATAAGCATACACTGTAATTCTTCAGGAAAAAACGGGAAAAACGACAAGGCATATGGTGTAGAAACACTGTATTCCAGAAGGAAACCCCTTAATTCAAAGCTGGGCAATAAAAAGCTTTCCCAGATTCTTCTTAATAATGTGGCAGAAGAAATTGGCAACAAGAAGCGTGGTGTTATAAGAAGGGAAGGGCTTTATATTATGCACCATTCAGAAGTTCCGGCATCAATTATAGAGATTGGGTATATGTCTAATAAATCGGACTTAAAATATATATTAAAAAAGAGCGGCCGTGAAAAGGTTGCCAAAGGTATTTATAAAGGAATAATGGAGGCACTGGAATGAGGAAAATTATTGTTGCCACCTGCAACCAGGATAAAATAAAAGAAATACGCGGAATTCTTGCAGGGGATGGCATAGAATATGTATCACTGGAGGATGAAGGGCTTAAAGATATTGATATTAAAGAAGACGGTTCTACATTTGAAGAAAATGCAGTAATAAAGGCAAAAACTGTATCAGAAGCCACAGGTTTAATGGTGCTTGCGGATGATTCAGGGCTTGAGGTTGATTACCTTGGCGGTGCACCAGGTATTTATTCTGCAAGGTATATGGGGGAAGATACACCATATACAATTAAGAATAACCATATAATAGAAGAACTTAAAGATGCAGAGGGTGATGAAAGAAGTGCAAGGTTTGTATGTGCAATGGCATGTGTTTTCCCTGATGGCAGGGTCATTACCACAGAGGGGAAGGTGGAGGGACGCATTGCATATGAAGAAAAAGGGGGGAACGGCTTTGGATATGACCCCATATTTTACCTTCCAGAAAAAGGATGTACAACAGCACAGCTTAAGCCGGAGGAGAAAAACGCCATAAGCCACAGGGGCAGGGCGCTCCGGGCAATGCATAAAAGGCTTGTAGAAGAAGGGGTAATATAAATGCCAGTGAAAATATTGATTGTAAGTGATACTCATGGAAATAATACAAATCTAAGGAAAGCTATAGCCAATATGGGAAAAAGCCTTGATTTAATGATACATCTTGGCGATTTTATGTGCAGTCCTGATGTTATAAAGGAGCTTGCCTGCTGCCCTGTTGAAATGGTAAGGGGGAACTGTGACTCATTATCTGCCGTGCAGTCTGCAAAGCTTATAGATATAGCAGGGCATAAGGCATTTATTACACATGGCCATACATATGGCGGCAACTGGGGGATAGATACAATGAAAGACATAGCCAGGGAAAACGGGGCAGGGATAGTGATGTTCGGGCATACCCATGAGCCGCTGTTAGATAAGACACCTGGCATGGTGGTAATAAATCCTGGCAGCCTGTCAAGACCGAGGCAGGAAGGCGGAAAGCCTACATATGCGGTTATGACAGTTAATGATAATGGCAGTACAGATTATTCAATTATATATATGTGATATAAAGGATGGGGAAGTTAAAGCCGTGGGGCGGCTTTACAGGAATGAGGTGGAACATGCAGCTTACAGATAAAGAGTTTTCGTGGATTGTATCATATGTCCACAGTAAATACGGAATTAATCTGTCACAGAAAAGGGTATTAATAGCAGGAAGGCTTGAAAACTATCTTTTAAGGAATGGGTACCAGAGTTATAGTGAATATATTGCAAAGGTACAACAAGACCCTGGCGGTGAAGAAGCTACCAATATGATTAATGTACTTACTACAAACCATACATTTTTTATGAGGGAACCAGTACACTTTGAGTATATGCAGAAAGTTGCACTTCCATGGATAAAGCAGAGTGCAGCAGCAAAGAAAGATGCAAGGGTATGGTCTGCTGCTTCTTCAACAGGAGAGGAACCTTATGTAATTGCAATGATTTTAAAAGAATTTTTTGGAATGACACCTGGATGGAACACACAGGTGCTTGCCACAGATTTATCAACAAGGGTGCTTAAACATGCAATGGAGGGAAAGTATCTTGCAGAGCAGATAACCCCGCTTCCAGATAAATGGAAGAGAAAGTATTTTACACGTATTTCCAATGAAGAATACCAGGTTAAGGCAGAATTAAGGAAAGAACTGGTATTCAGGCAGTTTAACCTTATGGATGAAATTAAATTTAAGGGACTGTTCCATATAGTATTTCTGCGGAATGTTATGATATACTTTGATGAGGACACCAAGACAAAGCTTCTGAACAGGATTTACAGCCATATGGAAAAAGGTGGTTTCCTGTTTATAGGTACCACAGAAAGTATTGATAAAGTAAACACGCCGTTCCGGTATGTGCAGCCCTCAATCTACATGAAATGAGATAAAGCATATTAATAAAATATAAGGAAGGGATGTAAAATTTATGAGGCCTATAAGAGTTTTAGTTGTTGATGATTCAGCGCTGTTCAGGAATATGTTGTCACAGATACTCGACAGTGACCCAATGATTCATGTAGTGGCAACAGCAGCAGACCCATACCAGGCAAGGGACATGATTATACGTTATGAACCTGATGTAATGACGCTGGACGTTGAAATGCCAAGGATGGACGGCATAGCATTTCTTAAAAGGCTTATGCCACAGCATCCTATACCTACAGTTATGATTAGTTCGCTTAATTCAGCAGTTTTTGATGCAATGGCAAATGGTGCAGTTGATTTCGTTGATAAACCGCAGGGCATGAACAATGAACAGCTGGGTGCATGGATAAGAGGAGAGCTTATAACAAAGATAAAGATTGCATCTACGGTCAAGGTCGGCAAGTATAAGGCAGCAGAGGAATTTAAAGTAAATTCAACAGGAAGGCAGTACCCGGATAAAGTAGTTGCAATAGGCGCTTCTACAGGAGGTACAGAGGCAATTTATAATGTAGTAAAAAGATTTAATGTTGATATACCGGGCACTGTAATTGTACAGCATATGCCGCCTGGGTTTACTAAAATGTACGCAGAAAGGCTTAACAACCAGTGCAGGGTAGCTGCAAAGGAAGCAGAGAATGGCGATATACTTGAAAGAGGTAAAATCCTTATTGCACCAGGTGACAAACATATGCGCCTGGTTAAATCAGGCAATGTATACCGTGTTGAATGTAAAGAAGGCGAAAAAGTCAACGGGCACTGTCCTTCAGTAGATGTATTATTCCGTTCTGTTGCAAATGTGGCAGCAAGTAATGCACTAGGGGTAATACTTACAGGAATGGGCGGTGACGGGGCACTTGGGCTTAGTGCAATGCGCAAGGCGGGTGCGCATACAATAGGGCAGGATGAAAAAAGCTGTGTTGTCTATGGAATGCCAAAGGTAGCTTTTGATATCGGGGCTGTTGAATACCAGGTACCACTGGAAAATATCGCAGCAAAGGTGTATAATATACTTAATTCGATACCTTAAACATATAGAGGGAAATTAATAATGGTGCCATATGTATACTATATATGGCAGAATGGAGGTAATTATGAGAATACTTATTGCAGAGGATGATTTTGCAAGCAGGAAGTTTATGCTGAAGTTTTTATCAAAATTTGGTGAATGTGATGTTACAGTTGATGGAATGGAAGCAGTAGATGCATATCTTATGGCACTTGATGCAGAGACTCCTTATGACCTTGTATGCCTTGATATAATGATGCCGGCATTTGACGGGTACCAGGCATTAAAGGCTATCAGGGATATTGAGCAGGAGAGGAAAATCCCTGAGGAAGAAAGGGCTAAAATTATTATGACAACGGCACTGAATGAAGGGGCTAATGTAAACAAAGCATTTGACCTTGGCTGTGTTGCATATGCAGGGAAGCCTATAGACCAGACAAAGTTTGAAAGTGTTTTAAGAAAACTGGAACTGATACCATAAATATTAGCAAAGAAACTCCTAAGCTTAACAAATACATAGCTTAGGGGCTTCTGGTTTTACTGTGGAAAGGAGTAAGAAATGTCTGATGATATGATTACAGAAGGCATGCTGGACATGTTTATATTTGAAACTGAACAGGGCCTTGAGAATCTTCAAAATATCTGCCTGGACAGCAAAGATGCAGGTGAGTTTGATGAGGACAATGTTAATGAAATATTCCGTATAATGCACACTATAAAAGGTGCTTCTGCTGTTATGATGTACCAGAATATAGCCACATTATCACATAAACTTGAAGATGTATTTTATTTTATAAGGGAAAACCATCCTGACAATGTGCCGCATGAAGAACTTGTTGATGATGTGCTGGAGGTATCTGACTTTATAACAAATGAACTTGAAAAAATTAAGGATGGCCTTGAATCAGACGGGGATTCAACAGAACTTATAGAAAGGCTTACTACATTCCTTGATAAGATACAGGGCAATGTACCTGCTGAAACAGTAGTGCCTGTCCAGGAAACACCACTTCAGGAAACACCACATTTTTATATAGCACCTGTTGCATCTGATGACAGCAGGTTTTATAGTATTTTCATTACGTATATGAAAGGCCTTGATATGGCAAATATAAGGGCATATATGGCAGTTAATTCACTTAAGGGGATAGCTGAAGATATACTCTTTACGCCATCTGATATAATTACAAACCCTGACAGTTCTAATGTTGTACTGGAATTTGGGTTCAGGATTGCCTTGCAGACAACAGAAGGTCCTGACAGGATTATGGAACTTGTCAATTCAAGCGCAGGCATAGAGAATATAGAGATTAATGAATGTACAAGTGAGGAATTTCTTGAATTCTGCATTGAAGCAGAAACACCTGTGGCAACTGCCGGCGAAGTCCTTACAGAGCCTGTTAAAACGCCAACAATCCTTATAGACAGCCAGAAGCCGCAGGCTGTAAAAGAGCAGATGGCTAAAGAGGAAAAAGCAGAGGCTGAAGCAGAAGCCGGGGCTGAAGGGAAAGAGGAAAGCAAAAAAGAAGAAGGAACAGCAAGAAAAGCACCTGCAAAACGCCCGGCAGCTAAAAAGGGTGAGGCACAGAGTTTTATAAGCGTAAATATCAAAAAAATGGATTTGCTTATGGATTTAATAGGGGAACTTGTAATAGCAGAAGCAACTGTATTACAGAACCCGGATTTAAAAGTGCCAGGGCTTGACCTTTCAAACTTCCAGAAGTCTGCAGCACAGCTTTCAAAGATTACTTCTGAACTCCAGGATGCAATAATGGCAATGCGGATGATGCCGCTTAAGAATACATTCCAGAAGATGAACCGTATTGTATATGATACTTCTAAGAAGCTTGGCAAAGATATTGAGCTTGAAGTAATTGGTGAAGATACCGAAGTTGACAAGAATATTATTGAGCATATATCTGACCCTCTTATGCACCTTATACGTAACTCCGTTGACCACGGCATTGAAAGCAATGAGGAGCGTGCAGAGGCAGGCAAGACTGAAAAAGGAAGGATTGTGCTTGAAGCAAAGAACGAAGGCGGGCAGGTATGGATTTCTGTTTCTGATAATGGGCACGGGCTTAACCGTGAGAGCATAATTGCCAAGGCAAAATCCAACGGGCTTCTTGGCAACCGTTCAGAGAAAGACCTTACTGACAAGGAAGTATTTAACTTTATTACACTTCCCGGGTTTTCAACTAAGAAGCAGGTTACTGAATATTCAGGGCGTGGTGTAGGAATGGATGTTGTTGTTAAGAATATACAGGATGTAGGCGGTATGCTTGATATAGAAAGTGTACAGGGTGAAGGCTCAACAATGACAATGAAAATACCACTTACACTTGCTATAATAGATGGAATAATATTCTCTGTAGCAGATACAAACTTTGTATCACCTACAAACAGTGTAGCAGAATTTATAAGGCTTTCAAGCGATAAACTTATAGTTGAACCTGATGGTGAAGAATATGTAATGATACGTGAGGAATATTACCCGCTTATCAGGCTTAATAAGTTCTACCACCTGGATGGCGCAGTAGATAATATAGAGGATGGCATTGTAGTAGTCCTTACACATGAAGATAAAAACCTTGCAATATTTGCAGACAAACTTATAGGGGAACAGGAAATAGTTGTTAAGCCTATCCCTTCATATATTAAGAAAGTAAATGGAATATCAGGCTGTACACAGCTTGGGGATGGAAGCATAAGCCTTATTATAGATGCAGGGGCACTTGTAAGGTCATAAAATCCTATAGAATATAAAAACCACCGGAAATAATTTGTTATAAGTTCTTTTTCCGGTGGTATTATTATAGAATGTAATGGGCTGGTAATTCCATTAATTGCCAGGACATTATATTTCAATATCTATAAAAACTGGAAAGAAGGGACTGGTATATGTTTTCAGGACAGGAACTTGGTGGGATTGTACAACAGATTACACAGAATTATAAAAATGAGGAACTCTTTTATATTAAAAATGGGTGCTGTATGCCTGGCAGGGACTGTATAATACATATAATATTAAAGCTGCGGCAAATTATGTTTCCGGGATATTTTGATGATGAATACCTTGGCAGGACTGTTCCAGAGTATTTTGTGGGGCATAATATACTACAGCTTTATGATGATTTACTATGCCAGATGAAATCAGCGTTTATACAGGTATCAGAAGAGGATGTTACAGAGGAAGATATCCGGGCAAAGTGTGAGAAGATATGCATGGAGTTTTTTGCTTCCCTTGGAAATATACAGAACATGCTTTTAAAGGATGTAGAGGCAGCATACAATGGCGACCCTGCTGCCAAGACAAAGCAGGAGATAATTTTCTGTTATCCGGGGCTTCTTGCAATATTTGTATACAGGATTGCACATGAACTGTATAAAATGGGTGTCCCGCTTATTCCGCGTATTATGTCAGAGTATGCACACAGCCATACAGGGATAGATATAAACCCTGGTGCCCGGATTGGTGAGTATTTCTTTATAGACCACGGCACAGGTGTAGTAATAGGTGAAACTACAATAATAGGCAATAATGTTAAGATATACCAGGGCGTAACGCTTGGTGCTCTTTCAACAAGGAGTGGCCAGCTTTTGCGTGATATAAAAAGGCATCCGACTATTGAAGATAATGTAACAATTTATTCGAGTGCTTCAATACTTGGCGGTGAAACTGTAATAGGCAGGGGTTCAGTTATAGGGGGCAATGCATTTATAACAGAATCAGTGCCGCCAGGAACAAGGGTTAGTGTTAAAAATCCTGAACATACATTTACAGATAAAAATGCAAGTTTGTCAATTAATGAACTTTTTGATTAAATACACAATAAGTTTTAAAATGGCTGGTAAAGCCGCTGTTTCTTAAAAGAGGCTGGCTTTACTGGTAAGAATTTTATCATGCTACGCATGATGCGCGCTTCGCAGCAAGAACGCCGATGGCGTTCTTGAATGTTATATAATTATGGAAATGGGGGCTGGTAATGAAATATGACTGTCTTGTTATAGATGATGAGAAAATGCTTGCAGACAGTACAGCACAGTATTTTAACCTGTTTGGTGTTAAAACAGCCGTTGTATACAGTGCCAGTGGATGCCGGGATTTTTTTAAACAGGATACAGCAGGGTTAATCCTGCTTGATATAAACCTTGGCAACAGCAGTGGTTTTGAATTATGCAAGGAACTGCGTGAGAGAACAGATATCCCTATTTTATTTATTTCTGCAAGGACAAGTGATGATGATAAAATTGCCGCCCTTGGCATTGGTGGTGATGATTATATACAGAAACCATATTCACTCAGTGTACTTCTTGCCAAAGTAAAAGTGGTGCTGAAACGCTATGGCGGGAGTGCAGGTACCGGGTATTCTGATGGCAGGCTTGGGATTGATTTTGATGCAATGCAGGTACTAGTTGAAGGAAAGCCTGTTAAGCTTACACAGCTTGAATTTAAGCTGTTATCTTATCTTGTTAAAAATGAAAATAAAGTAATTTCCAAACAGGAGTTATTTGAAAATGTCTGGGAAGATAAATTTACAGGTGACGGGACGCTTAATGTACATATCCGCAGGATACGTGAAGCTATTGAGCGTGAGCCTGGAAACCCGGCATATATTATTACCGTCTGGGGCGGTGGCTACAAGTTTTGTGGGGGCAGACAATGAAAAAACATATTTTTTTAACCAGCTTTGTATTTGCATTTATAGCAGAAATTACTATGCTGGTTATTTTTGCTGTGCAAAAAACTGGAAACTGGCAAGATAGTGTTATGGTAAATGAAATAGTACAGTCAGTAAAAGAGAACTGGGATAAAATAGAGGATTATAAAGACAGTACAGGAATTAGTTATACTGTTATTGATAATGGCGGGACAGTTTTGTACAGGACAGGGGCAGGGCTTAGTGAAAGCATAAACGAAGCAGTAATACACAGGGATACAATTCTTAATATAGAAAAAGATGGCATTATTGCAGGAAAAGTAATTATTTATAATAATAGTGCACAGGAAATAAAACTATGGAAACATAAGGTATTTACTGTAATGCTGGCTGCGGTTTTTGTACAATTTATTATATGCCTGGTATACATTATTTATTTAGAATATATTATAATCAGGCCATTTTATAAAATGAAAAGTTTTGCAGAACGTATTGCAGGCGGCAATCTTGACATTCCGCTTGAAATGGACAGGCATAATCTTTTTGGTGCATTTACAGAAAGTTTTGACATTATGCGTGCAGAACTTAAAAGGGCACAGGCAGCAGAAGCAGAGGCAAATGCGAGTAAAAAGGAGCTTGTTGCAAAACTTTCACATGATATTAAAACACCAGTTGCAAGTATTAAAGCAGCTTCAGAACTGGGCGCTGCGCTTGCAGGCAATGACAGTGTAAGGGAAAGCTATTTGCAGATTGAACATAAGGCAGACCAGATAAATACACTGGTAAATAATCTTTTTACAGCAACACTTGAAGAGTTAAAGCAGCTTAGTGTAGCACCATGTGATATAGAGAGCAGGGAATTAAAAGAGATGCTGGAAGGTTCTGATTACCTTCATTATGCGGATATCCCTGTTATTCCAGAATGTATTTTATATGCAGATAAACTCCGTTTACAGCAGGTGTTTGACAATATTTTTTCCAATTCATACAAATATGTAAATACAAAAATAGATGTAAATGTTTTAATGGAAGAAGGCAGGCTTAAAATAATTATAGAAGATTATGGCGGTGGCGTAAGTGAAGAAGAACTGCCATTTCTAAAAGATAAATTCAGGCGTGGAGGTAATGTAAAAGATATTGAAGGCGCAGGGCTTGGGCTTTATATATCTGACTATTTTATGAGGGAAATGAAAGGAGGGCTTGTTGTGGGCAATGGGGAAAACGGACTGGAAGTAACAGTGGTTATACCTTTAAGCGGTGGGATTTAAGGAATAATTAAGGATTGCCTAAAGACATTTAAGGATTTAGAACGTAAAATAGGACGTGTAAAAATCATACAGGAGGTTTTCTTATGGAGGAAATACTTTTAAAAACTGAGAAATTAAGCAAGTCTTTTTCCAGCGGAGGGACTTTGCAGCACGTTCTTAAAAACATTGATTTAGAGCTTTATAAAGGAAGTTTTACTGTAATAATGGGGGCAAGTGGTGCAGGGAAGTCAACACTTTTATATGCACTTTCGGGCATGGATACACCTTCCCTTGGCAAGATTACATTTGGGGATGAAGTTATATCTGGTTTAACGCCCGACAAACTTGCTGTATTCAGGCGCAGGCACTGTGGATTTGTATTCCAGCAGATTTACCTGTTTGAAGGGATGAGCGTAATGGATAACGTGCTTTCAACAGGGCTTCTTGTAAATAAAGACAAGAAGGGAATTATAAAACGTGCTAAGGAATTATTCAGGGCTGTGGATATTCCAGAAGAAACACAGCAAAAATTCCCATCACAGATTTCAGGGGGTGAAGCACAGAGGGCAGGGATTGTCCGTGCATTAATAAATTCACCAGAAATCCTTTTTGCAGATGAGCCGACAGGGGCGCTTAATTCAAAGACAGGGCTTGATGTGCTTGATACATTTACTAAATTTAATGAACAGGGGCAGAGCATTGTTATGGTAACACATGATATGCGTTCCGCAAGGCGTGGCGACCGTATTTTATATTTAAAGGACGGAATGGTTTTAGGGGAATGTAACCTTGGAAAGTACAGGCACGGGGACGGGGAGCGGCATAAAAAACTGTCCATTTTCCTTACAGAAATGGGGTGGTGATATGAAAAAATATTTTTTAATTGCACGTTCTAACCTGTGCAGGACAAAAGGGCAGACAGCTGCAACTGCTGTTCTTGTATTTATTGCAGCATTAATGTTAAACTTATGGCTTATGCTGTCTATGGACTATAAAGGCAATTTTGGCCGTTACCATGATAAGCTTAATGCAGGGCATGTTACACTTGCAGTTGAAAGCAACGACGATAAAGTGAAAAATTTTATTAAAAAAACACTGGATAATGATAAAAACACAACACAATACTGTATAGATGATGCATTTGTTAATGGGGTTTCTTTTGCTTATAATGGTGGTGAAATAACTACAAGTTTCATATTTCTTAATAAAAAGACAGCAATAAACCGTACAGTAGAAAGAATAGAGATTGTAGAGGATAGCAGTTATAAAAGCGGCATATATCTTCCAGTCCTTTATTCTATAGATAAAAATATCAAGCCTGGAAAGAAAATAAGCCTTAAAATTGGAAACATTACAGCTGATTATACAATATGCGGGTTTACAAACTGTATAATGGCAGGTTCACATAATTGTGTAATGTGTACTGCTTTATTTACAGATGATAAGTATAAAGAACTGGAAGAAAAGGAGTGGTCCCACAAAGCGTTTTTTACTTCTGTAAGGATAAAGGATAAAACAGAAAGTGAGGATTTTGAGGCGTCACTTAAAAACAGTATAACTTCAAAGTATCCAGGGATAGATACTGTAAGTAATTCTTATACACTTGTATCTTCTTCACGTTATATTTCACAGATGATATGTTCAGGTATTATATGTGCAATGGCATTTATGGTAGCTTTTATTGCATTTGTGGTAATTTCCTCCAATGTAATAAATTATATACGGGAAAATATGAAAAATATAGGGGTGTTAAAGGCAGGGGGATATGAAAGCAGGCAGATTATCTGTGCACTTTTAATACAGTTTCTTGAGGTAACACTGGTAACTGCGGCAGCGGGTGCAGGTTTTTCTTATTGCCTTTTTCCTTATATAAATACTATGATGGCTTCACAGACCGGTATACCATATAAAATAAAGTTTTTGCCTTTGCCTTTCCTGCTTGCTGTTGCATTTATAGAAGGAACTGTATTTGCCGCTGTATGGTTTTCATCACACAGAATTAAGAAAATAGAGCCTGTAGTTGCAATACGCCAGGGCATACAGACGCATAATTTTAAACGCAACCATATACCGCTTGAAAATACACATATGCCGCTTAATATTGCACTTGCACTTAAAACAACATTTTCAGGCATTAAACAAAATATCATAGTCTGCATTACAATGCTTTTACTTTCGCTTGTCCTGGTATTTTCAGGGCTTATGATAGTAAACGTAATTTTAGATATGGAACCATTTATACAGATGGTTGTAGGGGAAACAGCAGATTCTTCTATTAGTGTAACTTCAGATTCCAGTGAAAAGTTTTTACAAATAATGGAAGAAGACAAACGTGTAGAAAAAGTATATCTTTATCACACAGTTGAAACAAGGCATAGCGGCGGCGCTGTTTTAATGGCAACACTGTCAGATGATTTTTCAAAGCTTAATAACCAGAATATCTGTATAAAGGGAAGATTTCCAAAGTATGATAATGAAACAGCAGTTGCTGCAAAATATGCAAAAGAAAAAGATTTAAAAATTGGTGGTGAAATTACTCTTGAAGCAGATGGAAAAGAAGAAGAATATATAATTTCAGGATTTACACAGATAAGCAATAACCTTGGAAAAGACTGCCTGCTTACACGTGATGGCTATAAACGTATGGCAGGACTTGCAAATGAAAGCTATTCTGTAAACCTGAAAAATGGGACAGATATTGATAAATTTAATAAAGAAATAGCAGACAAAATAGGAAACGGCGTACAGTCTGTAAATATTAAAGCAGTAATAGACGGGTCAGCAACAGTTTACGTTTCTCTTATGGCAATTATTGTAGCCGCTATTATTATATTAAGCTTAATAGTAATTATATTTGTAATGTACCTTCTTGTAAGGACAATGCTTAATAATAAAAAGCGTGATTATGGGATTATGAAAGCAGTTGGTTTTACCACAGGGCAGCTTATGTTCCAGACTGCAGCAAGCTTTATGCCAGCTGTAATAATATCAACAGCAGCAGGGATTACTATAAGTTCATTTATTATAAACCCGCTTGTGGCTTTGTTCTTAAATGGAATAGGAATTGTAAAATGTACATTTAAAGTTTCAGCTTTATTTAATATAGTGGCAGGAACGGGGCTGGTGGTATTTACATTCCTGGCAGTGTGCTTGTTGTCTTTTAAAATAAGGAAAAATGCACCAAGGGAATTGATGGCAGGAGAGTAAATATATAGGGAATTTTCTAAAAATATTGGCTGGCAGTTCCAAATGATTCCAACGGCAGCACGCTTGCGCTTGGACAAACCACGCAATGGTGCATAAAATCCCTATGCTTCAAAGAAAAAACGTCTTTGAAGCATTTAATACGGGATTTAAGCACCAGCGGTTTTGTACAG
>DKYP01000126.1:465-669 GCA_002499945.1 Lachnoclostridium sp. UBA7097 | reverse complement strand
ACATTTGGAACTTGCCAGCTAATTGGCTTTTTGGTACAATTTTAAACAAAAAGACTTGCAAAATTGTTGATATTTTATAAATGCAGGAAAATATATTGTGTTATTGGAGAAGCTGCAATATTCCGTCTCTCATCCTGTTTGCCTGGGCAAGCATTGCCTGGGCTGCCTGGGATAGTAGTGCATTATTATAAAACATTTTTTCAC
>DKYP01000126.1:0-155 GCA_002499945.1 Lachnoclostridium sp. UBA7097 | reverse complement strand
TTTGCCTGTATATTTTTTAATTGGTTTTCTTTTTTGGTTTGTCTGGTATATAGGGAATATTAATAATAACTTTTTGCCATGTTTTTATATTTTCTTTTATTATAATTTGTTTTACATTATGATAACTTTTAATGATTGTTGTCATAAATGTTATA
>DKYP01000019.1 GCA_002499945.1 Lachnoclostridium sp. UBA7097 | reverse complement strand
GCATAAACAGCAGATAATTAATGCACTGCGTGAAAAAGGATATGACCCTAAAACAGAAAGCCCTACAAGTATTTATGATTAAGCAAAAACAGTGGTAAGGGCTGCAGATATATAATATAGAGAGGATTAGGACAGATGGGACAGGATATATATATGGAATGGGATGGCAGTGGTGCGGAACTTTTGCATACTCCAGGAGGTGTCCAGGATACCTATGGTGCAATGTGTGCCAATAAGCTTAAAATCCAGTCTGCTGTACATGAGGTGCTTTGTTCTTATGGTTTTAAGGATATACAGACACCGGCATTTGAATATTTTGATATATTCAGCAAAGAAAGGGGCACTGTATCATCTAACGAGATGTTTAAGTTCTTTGACAGGGGGAATAATACCCTTGTTTTAAGGCCTGACATGACCCCGCCAATAGCAAGGTGCGTTGCCAAATATTATAAAGATGAGCAGATGCAGGTACGCCTGTGTTATATTGGAAATACATTTGTAAATACAGGTAAATACAAGGGTAAATTACAGGAGGTTACACAGGCGGGTGCGGAACTTTTTAATGACGGCAGTTCAGATGCAGATGCGGAAATGGTAGCACTTACTATTGAATGTCTTTTAAAAAGCGGGCTTAAAGAATTCCAGCTTGAAGTGGGACATGCAGGTTTCTTTAACGGCCTTGTAAAAGAAGCCGGGTTTTCAGAAAAAGAAACAGCAAAACTCAGAAGCCTTATTGAAAGCAAAAACTTTTTTGGTGTTGAAGATTTACTTGATAACCTTACGGTTTCAAAAGAGCTTAAAGAGATTTTCCTGAAAATGCCAGAAATGCTTGATAACCTTGGTGAAGCAATAGAATTTGTAAAAGCACGTTCAAAGAGTGAAGAAGTTTATAAAGCAATGGAACGTCTTAATAAGCTTGGAAATATTATTGCTTCTTATGGCTTTGATAATTATATTACAATAGATTTAAGTATGTTAAGTAATTACAGCTATTATACAGGTGTAATATTCAGGGCATACACTTATGGCAATGGTGAAGCAGTTGCAACAGGTGGCAGGTATGACAGCCTTGTAAGCCAGTTTGGAAAAGATGCCCCCGCAATTGGGCTTGCGATAGTTATTGACCAGCTTATGATAGCACTTTCACGCCAGAAACTGCTTGATACAGATGTATTGCAGGGGACAATTCTTCTTTATCCGCAGTCTTTAAGGGACATGGCGGTTAAAAAAGCAGAGGCACTCCGTGGCAGCGGCAGTATTATACAGCTTGTGCGCAAATCCTCTAAAATACAGGCAGAGGAATATAAAAAGTATGCAAAACGTATGGGAATTGAAAGGGTGGTATACCTGAAATCAGAAGATGAAACGGAGGACTGGAGGATTAAATGAGATATATAACATTTGCACTGGCGAAAGGAAGGCTTGCAAAACATACGCTTAAGCTTCTGGAACAGATAGGGATTACATGTGAAGAAATGAAAGATGACAAGACGAGGAAGCTTATATTTACCAATGAGGAACTTGGTTATAAATTCTTTCTGTCAAAAGCAACAGATGTGCCATCTTATGTTGAACTTGGTGCTGCGGATATTGGCGTGGTTGGCAGGGATACAATTATTGAAGAGGGAAGGAAACTTTATGAGGTGCTTGACCTTAATTTTGGCAAGTGCCGTATGTGTGTGGCAGGGCCTGCAAGTGCAAGAAAGCAGTTAAATGACGGTTCACTTATAAGAGTTGCAAGCAAGTATCCACGTATAGCAAAGGATTATTTCTATAACTGCAAGCACCAGACCGCAGAAATAATAAAGCTTAATGGTTCAGTGGAACTTGCGCCGATAGTCGGGCTTTCAGAGGTTATAGTTGATATTGTGGAAACAGGCTCTACACTTAAAGAGAACGGGCTTGAAGTTTTAGAAGAAATCTGTCCGCTTTCTGCACGTGTGGTGGTGAATGAAGTAAGCATGAAAATGCAGCATGAGCGTATAACAAAGCTTATACATGATTTAAAGCAGGTAATACCAGAATAGGCGTCTGGAGAAATGGGGGAAATTTAATGAAAATTATAAAACTTACTGAAAAAGAATGTAATAATATTTTGGAGAACCTTTTAAAAAGAAGCCCGGACCAGTATGGAAAGTATGAGGAAAAAGTAAGGAAAATACTGGATGATATAAAGAATAGAAAAGATGAAGCTTTATTTGAATATACAGAAAAGTATGACAAGGCTAAAATTAATGCAGGAAATATAAAAGTTACAGATGATGAAATTGATGAGGCATATACAAAAGTTGACCCTGGGCTTGTAGAAATTATAAGGAAGTCTTTAAAGAATATACGTGATTACCACAAGAAACAGGTGCGTTACAGCTGGTTTGACAGCAAGCCGGACGGTACAATACTTGGGCAGAAGGTTACACCACTTTCAAGGGTTGGTGTATATGTGCCTGGCGGCAAGGCAGCATACCCATCATCTGTACTTATGAATATTGTACCGGCAAAAGTTGCAGGTGTTGATGAAGTTATTATGGTGACACCTCCAGGGACTGATGGTAAAGTATATCCTATGACTTTAGTGGCTGCAAATGAAGCAGGGGCAGATGCTGTATATAAAGCAGGCGGGGCGCAGGCAATAGGTGCGCTTGCATTTGGTACAGAAAGCATTAAAAAAGTTGATAAGATAACAGGGCCAGGTAATATTTTTGTAGCGCTGGCTAAAAAGGCAGTATATGGCCATGCCAGCATTGATTCCATAGCGGGTCCAAGCGAAATACTTGTAATAGCGGATGAAACAGCAAATCCACGGTATGTGGCAGCAGACCTTTTATCACAGGCAGAACATGATGAGATGGCATCAGCTATACTTATAACGACAAGTGAGGGACTTGCAAAGAAAGTTTCAGATGAAACAGACCAGTTTATAAAAGAACTTTCAAGGAGTGAGATTATAAAGAAATCCCTTGATTCATATGGTTATATACTTATAGCAAAGGATATGGAAGAAGCAGTTGCCACAGCAAATGAAATAGCTTCAGAGCATCTTGAAATCATTACAAAGAACCCGTTTGATATAATGACAAAGATAAGAAATGCAGGCGCAATATTCCTTGGTGAATATAGCAGTGAGCCTCTTGGGGATTACTTTGCAGGGCCAAACCATGTACTTCCGACAAATGGGACAGCGAAGTTCTTTTCACCGTTGTCAGTTGATGATTTTATAAAGAAGACAAGTATAATTTCATATTCAAAAGAAGCACTTGGGAAAATACACACAGATATTGAAGAATTTGCAAAATCAGAACAGCTTACAGCACATGCAAATTCAATAGCGGTAAGATTTGAGGAATAGTTTGGAAAATAAAAGGGGTTGTTTTCCAGGTTGTGTACAGCCGCCAGGCTTCCATATTTTCTGTAGCAGGCACGCTTCCGCTAAGGCATCGCACGCAACAGTGCATAAAATCTGGAAGAACCAGATTTAAGCACTGGCGGCTCTGCATTGCCTTTTACAGAAAATATGGAAGCCTGGCGGCTG
>DKYP01000122.1 GCA_002499945.1 Lachnoclostridium sp. UBA7097 | reverse complement strand
GTTCCATACAGATGCAGTGCAGGCATTTGGGCATATACCGGCAGATGTTGATAAACTTGGGGTTGATATGCTTAGTGCAAGCGGGCATAAATTTAACGGGCCAAAAGGCACAGGTATTATGTATATAAGACGTGGCGTAAAGATTGGTTCATTTATACATGGAGGTGCACAAGAAAGGCAGAGAAGGGCAGGCACACATAATGTTCCAGGAATTGCAGGGCTTGGAAAGGCTGTAGAAATTGCAGCAGCTACAATGGAAAAGAGGGCGGCATATGAAAAAGATTTAAGAGATTACCTTATAGACAGGGTTCTTGCAGAAATCCCTTATACAAGGCTTAACGGGCACAGGGAAAAAAGGCTTCCTAATAATGCAAGCTTCTGTTTCAGGTTTGTTGAAGGGGAATCATTAATTATACTTCTTGACCAGAATGGTATATGTGCATCAAGCGGTTCTGCATGTACATCAGGCTCACTTGACCCGTCACATGTACTTCTTGCAATAGGGCTTCCACATGAAATAGCACATGGCTCTTTAAGGCTCACCCTGTCAGAACAGACTACAAAAGAAGATATAGACTTTACAGTGGACAAGTTAAAAGAAATAATAAAAAGGTTAAGGGACATGTCACCATTATACGACGATTTTATTAGTAAACAAGGACATTTACAATAAATCCAGAAAGGAATAGAAGCCATATGTATAGTGAAAAAGTTATGGACCATTTCTCCAATCCGAGAAATGTTGGTGAAATTGAAAACGCAAGCGGCACAGGTACAGTGGGAAATGCAAAATGCGGTGATATAATGAGGATGTACCTGGATATTGATGAAGATACCAATATTATAAAAGACTGCAAATTTAAAACTTTTGGCTGTGGGGCAGCAGTTGCAACAAGCAGCATGGCTACAGAACTTGTAAAAGGAAAAACTGTAGAAGAAGCAATGAAAGTTACCAATAAAGCAGTTATGGAAGCTCTTGACGGGCTTCCTCCAGTAAAAGTACACTGTTCACTTCTTGCAGAAGAAGCAATACATGCAGCACTCTGGGATTACTCAGAAAAGAAAGGCATTGTAATAGATGGCCTTGAAAAACCGGTTAATGATATCAGTGAAAAAGAAGAGGGAATAGAAGAAGTATATTAAAATGTAAAACTTGCATATTATCCCTGTTTGCAATAAAATAGAAAATAATAAATTATAAATAATGCAGTTTTGCATACGGAGGAAAAGCAAATGGCTAAAGAAACTGTAGTAGTCGGGATGTCAGGCGGGGTTGATTCTTCTGCTGCGGCATATCTTCTGAAAGAACAGGGGTACAATGTAATTGGTGTAACAATGGATATATGGCAGAAAGAGGACTGGCAGGTGCAGGAAACAGAAGGCGGGTGCTGCGGGCTTTCTGCAACAGAGGATGCAAGGCGTGTTGCTTCACAGCTTGGCATTCCTTATTATGTAATGAATTTTAAAAAGGATTTTAAAGAAAAAGTAATTAACTATTTTATAGACGAATACCAGAAAGGCCGTACACCTAACCCATGTATTGCATGCAACAGGTATATTAAATGGGAAGCACTTCTAAACCGCGCCAGGGAAACAGGGGCAGACTATATTGCAACAGGGCATTATGCACGTATAATAAAGCTTGCCAACGGGCGTTATACAATCAGCCAGTCAGCAGCAGGCAAAAAAGACCAGACATATGTGCTTTACAGCCTTGGGCAGGAACAGCTCAGGCATACACTTATGCCAGCAGGGGATTACACCAAAGAAGAAATACGTGCCATTGCAAAGAAATCTGGTTTAAATGTAGCAGATAAAAGTGAGAGCCAGGATATTTGTTTTGTGCCAGATGGTAATTATGCCAGCTTTATTGAACGTGAAACAGGCAGGAAATGCACCACAGGCAATTTTATTGACGAAGACGGGAATATACTAGGGGTGCATAAAGGGATTGAAAATTATACAATAGGGCAGAGAAAAGGATTAAACCTCCCGGCAAAACAGCCATACTACGTAAAAAAAATTATTCCCAGTACACAGGAAGTAGTATTAGGTGATGCAGAAAGTGTATTTACAGACACAGTATTTGCAGACAATATAAATTACATGGCAGCCAGCAGCCTTGAAGAACCAAAGAAACTTACAGCCAAAATAAGATATGCACATGCAGGTGCAGAATGTGAAGTAATTCCTTTGCCAGACGGACGCCTGGAATGTCATTTTAATGAAAAGCAGAGGGCAGTAACACCAGGGCAGGCCATAGTATTCTATGAAAACGGCTATGTCTTTGGCGGCGGAAGGATAATACAGCCCTGCTAAAATAAATAGCAGGGCTATTATATATTAATTAATTTTTATCCGAATATAAAATACGCTGTATACTTTTTGGTGAGAGAAAATACTTTTCTGCAAGCTGTTTTATTGTAAAGCCGCCGGCATAATCATTTTTTATCTGTAAATTGCGTTTTTTAAGCTCCTCACGTGTTTCGGTCTGTTCACCCCAGTGACGGCGTTCATTCTTGCGTCTTGGTATGTAAATACTTTCTCCAGCCACATATTCCTGTATCTGCTCGAGAAGTTCTGCTGGAAGGACTTCTTCTGCTCTTTTATAGCCCATATCTGCCTCCTGAACCATGTTGCAATATGGCAGGTACCGGCTATATGGTCTTATATAATCATTATTATATATTTTTTAAATCCGGTGCCATGCCAGGGATAGTATGTCTCTTTGCAATTTTATAATCAAATTTTAATCGTCTAAACATTTAAAAACCCCCTTTCATTTAAAAAATTATAGAATAAAAGTTTAAAGTATAATTAATATGGAACATAAATCCTGCCTTTCCAATTTTAAGCTGCATCGTTGTACCAGACAACCGTTTTAATTATAACATTTATAAAAAGAAAAGCCAATTCCTAAAAACTTTTAGAAAAAAGCTTGCGGAACATACAGGCTTTTTACTGATGGTCTTCTAACATCACAAGGCATTCTTTTTTATAAAAGCAGATGCCATACTTTGTTATGTCCGTATACCCCTCATTTATTATATCATGGTCATAATGCAGCCTTTCTATCTGTTCAAGCGCATTTTCACATCCCTTTTCCAAATCATTTATATTGCTGGCAGTTTTCAGTTCAAGAATAATTGCCCTGCCACGGCGTATACGTGGTGTTTTTAACACCAAGCCGTTCTCAAACCACCGTCCAAGGCCGCTTTCCCTGTTAGATTTCACAAGATATTTCTTATTGTTCTTTAAAAGGCCTGCAAGGAAGCCGTGGTAATAATCTTCCTTGTAGTCATAAAAACTTATTGTGTCAATAAGCTGCCCGGTAATTATATCAGAAGCATTGTCACAGTCCCCTTCCTCAAAAGCAATAACAAGCCCTGATAAATCCTCTTGTTCTATCTTATGCTGCATCCAGTTCTGTATTTTATTTTCATATATATAAAGAATCTCTTCATTAGGTATCTTCATGGAAAGGTATATTTTACGGTTCTCAAAACGTTTGCCTACAGCCTTAAGGTATCCTGTAAAAAACAGGAAGTTCCATAAATTATCTTGTGATTCATAAATATCACCATAAGTAATATCCTCATGTACAGGTTTTTCTATTGTCCTGCCAGCCACAAGTTCTTCAAGCTCACTTTTTGTAATATCATCTGCATTTTCAATTAAATCACGTACAATACTGTTAGAAGAGGTATTTGACCAGTATGGTTTAGGGAAATCAGTATTTCCATATACAATATCCTTTACGTATTTTATTATGCTCCACGGGTTATAAACTTCTGTCTTTCCAAAAATATATCCATCATACCACAAACGTGCTTCTTCTTTCTTGTCCTGTAAACCATAAAAAGAAAACATATTATCAACTTCACTCTGGATAAAACCAAAATGTTCTGAATAGTTTTCATCCAATACAGATATAACTTCAAAGTTGTTTAACCCTGTAAAAATACTTTCCCGGCTGATGCGGAGGCAGCCTGTAACCACAGCGAAGCCAAGGCTTGTATTTGTCTTTAATGCAGATTCAAACAATGAACGGACAAAATCCGCCATTTCATTATAAAACCCCCTGAAATATGAATTTTCAAGTGGCACATCATACTCATCAATTAAGATGATGGTTTTCTGTTTATGGTACTGTTCAAGGCACTGTGACAAAAACTGGAGTGATGTTGCATAATCTTCTGGTGAAGCTGTTTCTTCCATAAAAGAGTTATAACGTTTTTTCTGTGATGGCGCCAGGTTTTCCCCTTCCAGTAAATACCTGTGCCTGAAGTATTCATATATAATTGCATCCCTGATTTTTTCATAAGCTGCTTTGTAAGCTGGCTGTTTTGCCGATTTCAGGGACAGGAATATCACAGGGTACTGCCCCATATGGCTTGTAAATTCCCCGCCTGCTTCCATAATCTTTTTCCCGTTAAAGTATTTTGAATTATCAATGACAGTACCATCCGGCAGTATTTCCTTTTCAAAATATGCCTGTAACATGCTCTGTGCCAGTGTTTTTCCGAAACGTCTTGGTCTTGTAAATAATGTAACTTTGTTCTTCTGTGCCAGTATGTCACGTATCAGAAGGGTTTTATCTATATAATAATACCCATTGTCTATCATTTCTTTATAAAATTCTATCCCTATTGGAATGGGTCTGGCCTGTACCATTGCAAAATACCTCCTTTTTAGATAGTGTAACACAAGAAGAGAGAAAGTAAAAGGAATTTTGATGTTTTTGAATAGTCTGGCAATTTTTTATATCTGATGTATAAATAAATTTTCATAAATTTATATAATGTATAAATTTATGTTAAAGTTTTTCTGGAAAGTGACGAAATACTTAATAGAAATCATATGCGGGAATAAAACAATCCAGTTAATAAAGGTTAGCGTGGCAGGCATAGTGCTGTGTTATATAAAATACAAGCAGGAAAGGGGGCATTACTATTTTATGTTATATGATGCCGTACCATCTATAACATACAGAACATATGGGCGTGGCAGCTTTTAACCTTTCACAGCAAGAAGTACCTTATAACAAGGGAATTATTGCCAGACAGGATGCTGTACAAAGCAATCCACGTTAAATATAAATAGTCTTGCTCCTGGCAGCTATAAGTAAACTGGAGCAGATAAGTGCTATGGTTTCTTGGATGAATTAATGATGACATACTTATGCAAATAATAATTAAGGAGGTGTTCATTTATGGAAATGAACAAAATAATGAAAGGGACCGCATTGACAGCCCTCGCAGCAGCAACATGGTTTGCAGCTGGAACAACAGATGCAGCAGCTAAACAAGCAGAGAATCCAATAGATGTTAATGATGTATATGTTGATACATATAACCAGATTATGACCGTGAACCTTGATGAAGGGCAGGCAATGGAAGTACATGTTGGAGTAGGAGCATATAGCGACAGGAATAAAGCTGTTAAAGTTTCAGCATGGGATGTATACGAAGTAGGAGCATATAGGAATAAGTGGGACGATGAAATTTCCTATGGTGTTAGAAATATTGATTTATCTAAACTTAATAGTACAAAGGACAGTTATATTGCAGTTAAGACAGACAAATCAGACCCAATTTATATTAAAATTCCAGCAGCTGTAAAGGGACAGAAGGCAACTTATAATGGTGGTAATTCCCAGGTAACTATTACAAACATTAAACAGGGTTCTGGTACATTAAAGGATACAGACTGTGAGTGGCAATACAGGACATCATATGGCAGCTGGGAATATTTTGACCTTTATGAATGGGTTATAGATGAGGGTACTGGAGAGGAAAAAATTGACACAACAAAGCCGTTGGCAAATTTTGAGAATTTCCAGCAGCAGGGAGCTACCCTGTATATAAGGTCAGGTGCTACTTCTGGAGAATATGAGGACGATAAAGGTAATTACTATAATATGAAACCATCAGGAACTGTAAAAGATGCAGCTGATAAGAGTACAGATACTGTTGAGTATCCATTATATGAAAGTGGAAGTTTACCAGGCAAGGAGTCAAAACTTACTATTAAAAAACAGGCAAATGGTCCTGCTGTTTCTGTAGATTATGTAAATAACCAGGTAAAACTTCCTAAAGATGTTGAAACCAGAATGATTATTGGTTCTGAATATTATGTTGCAGATAACCTTGCAGATGTTAAAGAAAATGAGAAGGTAGACGTTGATAAATTCTTTAATGTAAGTGGCAAGAGGGGTGATGTTGACTTATCAGCAACTGAAATAGCAGAAGCAAAGGCAGCAACATCAGGTGTAATAGAAGTACGTAAAAAAGCTGATGAAAGCAAAAAGAAATCACCATCTAAGTGGACAATTGTAAAAGTTGTTAATCCAGAAGCATGGGAATTTAAGCCTAAAAATGGAGCAGACTTCGAGAACGGTGTTATGGTTACAACAAACCAGGCAGTTGAAGTTGAGAGCATTACAGGCGGTTCAATTAAAATACAGTACCAGTATAAGAATAATAAAACTAAAGACTACGCTGGTAAAGTTACAGTTACTAACGCTGGTAAATTTGATTTCCAGGTTGTAATTAAATCAAGTGACCCTGCTGGTACAGACAAAGGAGTTACAATAAAAGCAGGCGATAATAAGTCAATAAAAGCTAGCAAGAATGATAAAGTTTATGTCCGTAAAGCTGGTAACAAGAAAGACAAGACTTTTGCTGGAAAGTATATTTCTGTAGCAACACTTAACCAGTAATTTTTCAGAAAAAATAATGAATACTTTTTATTAAACCTTACAACGTCTTGTGTTTTTAAATAAGGCGGCTGCATCCATCCAATGCAGCCGCCTTTTATAACATAAATGTTTAGTTATATTTTTGTGTTAAGGGAGGAAATTATGTTAACAGTACATGCAGGAATTTCTGATGATACAATTGATTATATTGACAGTTACTTTAAGAATAATTATGAAGATGAATGGCTGGATGATGAATTAGTTAAGGAAATGGTTCTGGATATAGATAATTCAGTAATTGAATCACCACATAAAATATCCAGTCCTGTTTTAGGGGATATTACCCCATTAGATTTGTCTACTGGTGTGAAAGCTTTAATACTTATGTACAAGGAACCTGAAAACGAATTTTGGGCTACGGCATGTGGTGATAATTGTGCGAAATGGATTAAAAAATTTGGGAATGAAATGGATATTACTATTTCGTTGGAACATTTTATGGATTTTGGTGATAATAGTTTTTTGTGTAAAGATGCAGATACAGATGAAATTGTAGAATATTTTTCTATCGTTATGGATAAGTTATAAAGGCTGTTGTATAAATTAGAAATATTATATTTTTAATTTTTTTTATTAGTTTTTT
>DKYP01000001.1 GCA_002499945.1 Lachnoclostridium sp. UBA7097 | reverse complement strand
TATGTAATAACATAAAAGGACTGGCGTTTATTACCAGTCCTTTTTGTGTTTCTTTATTCCTTATTCAAGATTAATTCCATAAAAATATATTGTAAAAAATTATTTTACTGTAACTTTTTTCTTTACTGTTTTAACCTTGCCATCTGCAAGTTTTATCTGTACAGTTATTTTGGCATCTCCTTTGCCTGTTGCCTTGATTGTTCCGTTCTTTGATACTTTTGCAACCTTATTATCAGAAGATTTATACTTAATAACTGCTGCCTGTTTTGCATAAGGCACATCTTTTTTAAAGCTTGTTCTGGCTGTAAGTCCTGACGGAAGTGTTGTGTTTATTTTTGTTTTACTGCCTTTTTTAACTGATGTTTTATTTATTGATACTTTTGACTGTCCAAGGAGTGTTACAACATTTTTGCCAGTTAGCTCTTTATTGGTAACAATATAGTCATTGCCACTATAACCCTCAATACCTGTCATTCCGTTTTTAAGGACTTTTCTCTTACTGTTTGCAGTTTCTTCAAGTTTTCCTGTTTTTTTGTTATAGCAATAAACATATACTTTGCTGCCTGCTTTTATTGATGGTGTAATTACAGGTGCAGATGCTTTAATGCCTGTTTTTGTATTATTTGATGATATTGATACAATAGCTGCATTTTCTGCCTTTATTCCGTTTGCTGACAGTATATTTTTTATTTTTTCCTGCCTGTTTCCATTTATCCCTGAAACTTTGCCAGCATTTACAGTTATATTTGTATCACTTTTTATCTTTTTAAGTTCACTTGGTGGTATTGTAATAGTATAAGAATCCCTTGCGTTTTTATTTTCCATTTTAATAACAAATTTCTTGTTGCTCCCGGCAGCGGCTGATGCAGCTTCTTTTGTAAGGATTACTTTTCCTACAGATATACCATTAACACTTGGTACTTCAACTTTAACCACCATTCTCTTACCCTGGTTTGTTTTAACATCATTTACTATTTTTTCTTCAATGCAAAGTGTTATATTGCTTATACCTGCTTCTTTAGCTTCATTAAAGAAACTTTCTGGTATAGTATTTTTAGCAGAGTATTTGCTGTCTGTTTCTGAACTGCCTGTATAAAGTATTGCATCCATGCTTATTATATCGCCATCTGCATATTTTGTTGTATTTTTAATAAGAGTAGCATTAGATGTACTGCTGTTTAATGTTTCTTTTGTCGTTATTATGCCGTTTGAAGTTTCTGTTACAGTTTCTTTAATGTTTTGTGTACCATTAGATAAAGTTTCTTTCTCTACAACTGTTGATACATTACCATTAATTGTTGTAGTAATTTCTGTAACTGTGCCTGTAGCATCATCTTTCTTAATCTCTGTTGTAGTACCTGGTGCTGTGCTTGTACCTGGTGCTGTGCTTGTGCCTGGTGCTGCACTTGTACCTGGTGCTGCACTTGTGCCTGGTGCTGTGCTTGTACCTGGTGCTGCACTTGTACCTGGTGCTGTGCTTGTGCCTGGTGCTGTACTTGTGCCTGGTGCTGTACTTGTACCTGGTGCTGTACTTGTATTTGGTACATTTGTATTACCTGTCCCAGGCAGATATGGGATATATTGCCCAGATGGTGATGGTATTTTGGTTTGCTGTGCCGGCGCAGACGGTTCTGGTGAACCTGTTGCTGGCGCAGATGGCTCTGGTGAACTTGTTACTGGCGCAGATGGTTCTGGTGAACCTGTTGCTGGTGCAGATGGTTCTGGTGAATCTGTTGCTGGCGCAGACGGTTCTGGTGTGCCATCTGTTTTTACTATAGTAAGTTTATAATCTTTCTTTACTTCGTCTTCTTCCCCGAAATTCTCTGCAAATACCCTGATAGCTATAACAGTTTCTTCATTTTCAAGGGTAATCTTCTTTGGTTTGGTATCATCTGTTAATATGCCATCAATATATAATAATCCATTATGGCTTGCCAGTGTTGTCCTTAATTGTACCTGTTTAGTATCTAAAGGTACTTCCAGGCGGTATTCTGTTTCACTTGTATTTTTTACAGTTCCTATATCAGAAGTAATTGCTGTAATATCTGCATTATTATCATAATTTGTACTTGTATACGCAGACTGCCAGAGTTTTGGTGAAGCTTGGTTCTCAGCACCGCTGAAAGAAATCCTTATAACATCCATAACTTCCGTTTCACCTGTAGTATCATCTTTTTTGCTATATTTAGTTGCAAGTGCCACAGCCTCAGCAGGGATTTTATATTTCTTTTTATAACGTGTCCCAACCCCGTCATAATTCAACGTATCTGTTGCAATAGTTATATCCCCCACTTTAATTACCATGGTTTTACCATTATCAGCTTTGGAATATTCGCAGTTCAGGTAATTTGTCTTTTCTGTATCTACTTTGAACAGATAAGAAAAACTTCCTCCTGCATTTGCATAACGGCTAAGTTCACCCATATTGCCTGTAGAACCATTTCCTGTTTCTTCCATATGTGGATATTGCTCTTTATTCCCTTCAGTCTGTATACCGTAGCCAATACCCGGGCCACCAAGGTTTGTATCATTATCACGGTTTTCTTTTTTACTTTTTAAAATCCTGTCTTGTATTGCTGATGGGTCATCTGCTGCAAAAAGCCAGTAAATGCCATATCTCTGGTCTGTAATTTTATAATATGGTGTAAATTTCAAAGGTTCATTTCCGCCCCAGTCTGTACCCTGTAATGTGAAGTTTAAAGAATCCCCGTCTTTTACAAGATATTCCTCTATATTCCCAATAAATTCTGATACAGAAACATCTTGCACATTTAATGTTTCAGGATTTAATGTACCCTGGTTAGATGTATTTCCATAACCTGCCCTGGTTTCTCTTTTCTCTCCATTTACAATCTTATTCTGGCAGACATCACACTGTACACCTACCTGGTAAGTACGCATCTCATTATCCTTGCCAAGTTCTGCTGCCAGGACTACAGGCCCATATTTAAAGCCATATACTTTTCCCGCATTATCAGGCAATGTATATGCACGTATTCCCATAGGAAGTGTTATCTCTACAATATCCCCGTCTGCAAAAGCCCTGTCAAGTGATATATAACCATTGCTGGCTTTTGCATTAGATATTTCACCATTTACTGTTACTGTTGCTTCTCCCATAACCCAGTCTGGAACTCTAAGGCGCAGGCTGAAATCTTTGCTTGTTTCTCCATTAAGAAGTTTTACTGTAAATCTGGCTTTATCACTATTTGGAATATCTGTTTCTTGTTCAAGCAATACATTACCCCATGTTACTTTAGAACTTGTATACTGGTTTACAACCAGCTTGTTATCAGTATAATAATAGAAGCTGTCACCAAGTTTAGTAAAGTTCTCAAGACCTGTTCCAGTACAGCACCAGAAATAATTCTTTTCAAGGTCTGGATTACAATATACTTTAAAATATCCTGTTGCCATAGGCTGGAAATATGTAGTCATGCCTGTTTTTTCATTTACTGATGCCATAATTGCATTAATAAAAGTATTCTCATAATAATCTGCATACTTTTTATCACCTGTAATACGGTACAGTTCTCTTGTATATTTTAACATATTGTATGTATTACATGTTTCACAGTTACAGTGTGAACGCTCTGCATCTAATATATTATCTGCACCAAAATGTTCACATTCACTGTTGCCGCCTGTGATATATGTATGTTTCTCTGTAACCAGTGTCCAGAAAGCCTTTGCATATTTAAGATATTTCTCATCACCTAATACACGGTAGCGGTTTAATGCACCCATAAATTTTGGAATAGTACAATTTGCATGTTTTCTATCTAAATGGTTTGCCTTTCCTGCAAGTATTGCTTCAAATAAACTGTCTTCATCAAATTGGTGTGCTGCTTCTTTAATATGTTCTGCATTCTTATACTCATTTTTACTTGCATATTTATATACTTCGTAAAGGCAATCATTCATGCCGCCGTATTCTACGCTAAGTACTCTATTACGGGTGTTTGCATCCCATGAGGAAGTCCTTTTGTAAATCCATTCTGAAAGGCCTTCTGCTATTTCTAGTGCTGTATCCCTGGTTTCACTATCATCTGCCAGTTTGTAAGTTTCTATAAGGCCATTTACAATCTTGTGCATAGTATACCATGGCACCCAGTTGCCTCCTCCTTTGCCTTCAACTGAATCAAACTGTTGTTCAGGTTTTGACACATTCTCCAGCTTTGCACCAAAAATAAATCCTGTTCCAAGCTTATCCTGGCATTCTTTCAAACTTTTAACCAGATAAGCAAGACGTTGTCTTATTGTAAGTCCGTCCTCACCTTTTTCATCACCATAGCCATTTGCAACTGCCTGTGAAATAGCCGCAAGGTAATGCCCGCAGGTATGGCCTCCAATCAGGCTGTTTTCCCAGCCTCCAGGATAAGGTTTTGTTGCCCCTGTCCCGTTTTCATGGACATCAAATTTTTCAATTTCATCCGTCTTGTACCCTGCTGCCAGACGGAAATTATATAATAGCCTGTCGGGGTCAAACTTATTTAAAAATTCTACATCTTTAGCAGCTACATTATTATAATAAGTATCTGTAATCTCTACATCTTTTAAAGTAAATTCTTCAAGGTTATTAATATCACTTTCTGCAATTACTTTTAAATCAAAAATCTTTTTTTCACTATATGTATAATCATCAATAGTATATGAAACAGTTGCCTCCAGGGAAACAGGCACATCTGGCTCTCCAGGTTTTGGCCTTGTTACCTTGCCATCATCAGATAACACATTTGTACCAGAGCTTTTCCAGGTAATTGTGCTTTCATTTTCCCCTTCTGTTGCCAGTGTAATATCACTAATTATATCTGTAGATGCCATATTTAATAAAGCCATATCCTTTGTTACCCTGTCCTTTGCCTCTGCTTCCTTTTCTTCCTGCGTAGGCTCTTTATATTTGCGTATAAGGATATAGGCAAGGTTAATAGTTTTGTTATTATCCCCTTCAGCCCTTAAATTTACAGTTAGTTCCCCATCTGTAACATCAATGGTCTTTTTAACAGGCCTCTTTAATGATGCGTCAAGCCCTTTTTTCATAAGTACTTGGTTGTCTTTATTATAATTAAGGTAAACATCTGGTGACTTTGAAACACCCCATGGGTCAACACAGCATACCGTTACATCATATTTATCATTTTCAAGTTCAAATTTATAGTCCAGATGACGGGTTTCTATCCCGCTTTCAAACTGGTTCTTAGCATAGCGGTTGGAACTTGTTTTCACAGTATCTTTTTTTGCCTCATTTCCTTCATATGGCCAGGTATTATCTGTAAATACACCGCCTTTGTCATGGTCTTTATTCTTCAATGGCGTACTTACAGTATCATCAATCCCCCATTTATATCCTGTCCCAGGGTCCTCGCCATATACTTGGTCTGTAACGCTGTTATGCGTTCCAAGCTGGTCTCCGTCACTAACTGTATCTACTACATAATCACCACAGTCTACAAAATAAACTATATAATTATCTTCACGGTCTATAGTTGTCTGTCCAATTTTTGCTGGAACTTTTATAGTGAACTCTTTTTTTTCTGAAGCTTCCCCTGATTGAACTGCCGCTGTCAGAGTTACTGTTGCATCATCCTGCCCGGCTTCTGGCCTTGTTACCTTGCCATTGGTATTAATTATGTTTTCATCAGAACTTTCCCAGCTAATTGTGCTTCCATTTTCACCAGCAGTGGGAAGTGTAATGTCTGTCTTTGTACTTTCTGGAAGTTTTAATGTTTCCAGGTCTTTTCTTACCTTCTTTTCGTCCTCTGTTTCTCCTGCCTTAACAGACCTTATAAGAATGTAAGCTACATTTACACATTTATTATTATTTCCTGTACCACTTACCTTTACTGACAATTTATTTGTCCCATCTTGTACTTCAACAGTTCCCTCAGCTTCTGCATATCCTTTATTTGGAACACTAAATGTTTCATCTGATATTGTTACATTTCCAGATTCTTCAGTACCCCCCCCCGTATAGCTTTAATAACTGGTGAATTAGAGCAGTTCCAAGGGTTTGCACACCCGACCGTAACTTCATAAGCACCTGCCTCAAGTTCAAAATCATACTGTACAAAACGCTCCTCAATTCCCTTTTCAAAAAAATTTTTGGAATAACGGTTTGTAGTTGTCTTAGGAAGGTCAGTATTAGCAGCTCCAAGGTTTTCCTGCGCCCAGGTATTTGCAGTATATACCCCGCCATTTTTAGGAGCTGTCCCATTTGTTTTATTATTCCCTGTTAATTCTTCTTCTCCATCTGCAACTCCCCATTGATATCCTGTTACAGGGTCTGTCCCGTATGCCTGGTCTGTTACACTGTTATGTGTACCAAACTGCTCCCCGTCACCAGCTGTAGACGGAACATAATCCCCACAGTCAACATAATATACAATAGTGCTGTCATCACGTTCTGCTGGCGTGGCAGCGGCGGCTTTTACTGCAAATGGTGCTGTAGCTGGCAATGAAGTTACGCACATTGCTGCTGCAAGACAGCCTGCAGTGGCTTTTTTACTAAATTTAGCCAGATTACGCCTTTTTCCGTATGTATGGTATTCACTTGCATTTAGAACCATAATTTTCTGTTTCATATTCCCTCTCATTTCTGCGCTGCTTTTTTCAGATAAGGCAATGTTTGTGCAAGCAGCACACAATCACAAACTTGCCAGGCAAAAAATTTATTTTCCACATTTTTGCCTTATAGAATAATAGTTTACAGTACCTGTGAAATAGTGATTATGACAATTTTAATTATTTACATTATAGTGCAATAAATATATAAAATAAATTCAATATTTTTTGATTTTTGTTATA
>DKYP01000032.1 GCA_002499945.1 Lachnoclostridium sp. UBA7097 | reverse complement strand
TCATCCCACGGTCTAAAGACCATGGGTTTTTTGGCTGAAATTTTATAAACAGTTCATTACAATATACTTTGAAAATGGGCTTTTTTTGCCGATGTAACAAACAGATATATAGAAACAAGGGGGATACATTAAATGCAAATAAATATAACAGAAAAACATATAACATATAAATATGGAAAATATACTACTGGTATGGATAATGCCAGGCAGGAATTAAAACAGGCAGGCAAGGGCAATAACATATTTGCAAGGAGGGATATGGCAGATATTTCAAAAGCCGGTCTTAATGCCCTGGAAAGCAAGGTTCCAGAAAAGCTTTCCTCTGTAAGTCCTTTTAGCGTTATGGACAGTTTTGAGAAGCAGGTGTCAGCAAGAAAGGAAAAGGGCGTAAAGAGTGATACTTTTGAATGCCATGTGAACCAGATGGCATCCGCTTATAAACAGATGAGGGATGATATAGAGAAAAAATATGCGGACAGTGGCAGGGAAAAGCAGTATTATATTGATAATGACGGAAGTGTACAGGAATTAACACAGGAAAAAGAATTGGAAATGCTTGGCAAGACATATGAAAACCATAGTAAGTTTATGGCTGTTAGTACAGAGATATGGAGTAACCTGCAAGGTTTTAGACCACAGGTAATATATGGTTCTGGGGATGCCGGGACAGGACAGCCCATACTGGAGAATAATAACAGGAAAGGAATAATTAAAGCACAAGCTTTTGAGGCATTTATGTCTGCTATAGATAATGGAAATATAAAGTTTTTACCGAGGTATGGGGAAAGCTTAAAAGATATCAGGCTGGATTTAGCTGTTACGCCAGATGTAAGAAGTGGATTAAACCGTATCTGGGACTGGCAGTCCAGGTTGCATTAACAGTGTATAAATAAAATAAAAAAGCATTTAAAATAAATTAGCACTCACCTATTGACTTGGCTAACAAAAAGTGGTATGATTGCTTTCAGTAAAAAGTGGCAACATTATTATATATAATTGTTTAGATTTGGAGGTGTGTGCATATGAATATAAGTAAATTTACACAAAAGTCGCAGGAAGTTGTCCAGAATTGTGAAAAGGTTGCAATGGATTATGGACACCAGGAGATTGCACAGCCACATCTGCTTGCATCTATGATGTCTGTTGAGGACAGCCTTATAAGAAAATTAATTAGCAAGATGGATATTGAGCCAGATGTTTTTATGGCGCAGGTGGAGGGGCTTTTAGAAAAGCGTCCAAAAGTAAGCGGCGGGCAGCTCCATATAGACCAGTATTTAAACCAGACTTTAATATATGCAGAAGATGAAGCAAAGCATATGGGGGATGAATATGTTTCAGTTGAACATCTGTTTTTAAGCCTGCTTGCACATCCAGATAAAGATATTAAGGCACTTATGAAACAGTGCCAGATTACAAAGGAAAGGTTTTTGCAGGCATTGTCAAAAGTAAGGGGCAACCAGAGGGTGACAAGTGATAACCCCGAGGCGACATATGATACACTTGAAAAATATGGCTCAGACCTTGTGGAAAGGGCTAAAGACGGCAAGATGGACCCTGTTATTGGCAGGGATAGTGAAATAAGGAATATTATAAGAATACTTTCACGTAAGACAAAGAATAACCCCGTGCTTATTGGTGAACCTGGTGTTGGAAAGACTGCGGCGGTTGAAGGGCTTGCACAGCGTATTGTGCGTGGGGATGTCCCGGAAGCATTAAAAGATAAAAAAATATTTGCACTTGATATGGGTGCACTTGTAGCCGGTGCAAAATACCGTGGTGAATTTGAGGAACGTCTTAAAGCTGTACTTGAAGAAGTAAAGAAAAGTGAAGGCCAGATAATTCTTTTTATTGATGAGCTCCATACAATAGTAGGTGCTGGCAAGACAGACGGCGCAATGGATGCAGGAAATATGTTAAAACCAATGCTTGCACGTGGTGAACTCCACTGTATTGGTGCAACTACACTTGATGAATACCGCATGTATATTGAAAAAGATGCTGCACTTGAAAGAAGGTTCCAGCCTGTAATGGTTGCAGAGCCAACAGTTGAGGACACAATTTCAATACTGCGCGGGCTTAAAGACAGGTACGAAGTTTTCCATGGTGTTAAAATAACAGACTCTGCACTTGTAGCTGCGGCAACATTGTCAAACAGGTATATCTCAGACCGTTTCCTTCCCGACAAGGCAATTGACCTTGTAGATGAAGCCTGTGCAATGATAAAAACCGAACTTGACAGCCTGCCTGCAGAACTTGACGAAGTACAGAGAAAGATTATGCAGTTTGAAATAGAAGAGGCAGCACTTAAAAAAGAAAATGACAATCTTTCAAAAGACCGCCTTGCAAACCTGCAGAAAGAGCTGGCAGAATTAAAAGACAGTTTTACAGCACAGAAAGCAAAGTGGGACAGTGAAAAGTCTGCTGTTGATAAGATTAATAAACTTAAAGAAAGCATAAATGATGTCCATACAGAAATGGACGCTGCAAAAAGGGAGTATAACCTTGAAAAGCTTGCAGAACTGCAATATGGCAGGCTGCCAGGGCTTGAAAAACAGCTTGCAGAGGAAGAGGAAAAGGTTAAAAATAATAATAATACACTTGTACAGGAAAATGTTACAGATGATGAAATTGCCAAGATTATTTCAAGATGGACAGGGATTCCTGTTGCCAAATTAAACGAAGGCGAGCGTGAGAAAACCCTGCATCTTGAAGAAGAACTCCATAAACGTGTGATTGGACAGGACGAAGGGGTAAAACTTGTATCAGAAGCAATACTGCGTTCCAAGGCGGGCATAAAAGACCCTTCAAAGCCTATAGGTTCTTTCCTGTTCTTAGGACCTACAGGCGTAGGCAAGACTGAACTTGCCAAAACACTTGCAGCAAGCCTTTTTGATGATGAAAATAATATGGTCAGGATTGATATGAGTGAATATATGGAGAAATACTCTGTTTCAAGGCTTATAGGAGCGCCTCCGGGATACGTAGGGTATGAGGAAGGCGGACAGCTCACAGAAGCAGTAAGAAGGAAACCATATTCAGTTGTACTTTTTGATGAAATAGAAAAAGCACACCCTGATGTATTCAATGTACTTTTACAGGTGCTTGACGATGGCAGGATTACAGATTCACAAGGGCGTACAGTTGACTTTAAAAATACAATACTTATCCTTACATCAAATATTGGCTCATCATATCTTCTTGAAGGGATTACAGAAGACGGAAGCATAAGCGGTGAGGCACAGGAAATGGCAATGAATGACCTGCGTGCAAGCTTCAGGCCTGAATTTTTAAACAGGCTTGATGAAATAGTTATGTTTAAACCACTGACTAAAGGAAATATAAGCGGGATTATAAATATACTTCTTGAAGAATTAAATAAAAGGCTTGCAGACAGAGAAATCAAAGTACAGCTTACAGATGCTGCCATAAACCTTGCAGCAGATGAGGCGTATGAACCAAGCTTTGGTGCACGCCCGCTTAAAAGATACCTGCAGAAGAATGTTGAAACGCTTCTTGCAAAGGAAATCCTTAGTGATAAAGCAAGGGCAGGAGATACAATAATAATTGATAATATGGAAGGAAAGCTTGGGATAAAATATTAAATGGTTTTATATCTATATTGACATAAGGATATACTTTGTATATACTGTTGTTAAATGTATATCTGCCGTATATACTTGGGAGGGCTTTGCTGATGAAAACATTTATGGAACAAGGCGGAAATATTTTTACAACGCAGGCTGTTATAAAGAAATGGGGAAACAGCCAGGGAATCAGGTTATCAAAAGAATTAATGTCACATATGGATTTAAAAGAAAATGATACTATAGGAATAAATGTCTGCGGCAGAAAAATGATTATTGAAAGAAAGGCTACCGCAAT
>DKYP01000113.1:26409-36996 GCA_002499945.1 Lachnoclostridium sp. UBA7097 | reverse complement strand
ATCATGTTCTTTACATAGTCAGCATGGCCTGGGCAGTCAACGTGTGCATAGTGCCTTGCTTCTGTTTCATACTCAACGTGTGCTGTAGAAATTGTAATACCTCTCTCACGCTCTTCTGGAGCTTTATCAATATTTTCAAAATCTACGGCTGCATTCTTTCCTGATACCCTCTCTGCAAGCACTTTTGTAATAGCAGCTGTTAAAGTTGTCTTGCCGTGGTCTACGTGTCCGATAGTACCAATGTTACAATGGGGTTTAGTTCTTTCAAACTTTTCTTTAGCCATTTTATATAATCCTCCTTTAAATAAATAGGCAACTTAATGCCCGGTCTTTCTACGCACTTTATCATGCCCTGGGCATTATTATATTGCAAAATTAACCAATTTTCAAGTCTTTTCTGGTAATTAACCAATTTAAGCATTCTTTGATGCAAGTACCTTCTCCTGTACAGATTTTGGAACCTGTTCATATTTCTCAAAGAACATTGAATAGTTACCACGTCCCTGTGTCCTTGAACGCAGGTCTGTTGAATAACCAAACATTTCAGCAAGTGGCACATAGCCCCTTACAATCTTGCCCCCGCCGATATCGTCCATTCCTTCAATACGGCCGCGGCGTGCATTTATATCACCGATTACATCACCCATGTATTCTTCAGGCATTGTTACTTCTACCTTCATAATAGGCTCAAGCAATACTGGTTTTGCTTTCTTCATAGCATCTTTAAATGCCATTGAACCTGCGATATGGAATGCCATTTCACTTGAATCGACTTCATGGTATGAACCATCCCATACTGTAGCATGTACACCAAGTACAGGGAATCCGCCAAGAACACCTGCCTGTGCTGCTTCCTCGATACCTTCACCGACAGCAGGTATATATTCTTTAGGGATAGCACCACCAACTACAGTTGATTCAAACTTAAATGTTTCTTCACCGTTAGGGTCCATAGGCTCAAACTTAACTTTACAGTGCCCGTACTGTCCACGTCCGCCAGACTGTTTAGCATACTTGCTGTCAACGTCAACAGCCTCTGTAAATGTTTCTTTATAAGAAACCTGTGGTGCACCAACATTTGCTTCTACTTTAAATTCCCTTAAAAGACGGTCTACAATAATTTCAAGATGGAGCTCGCCCATACCAGCAATAATTGTCTGGCCTGTTTCAGGGTCTGTATGGTGCTTGAAGGTAGGGTCCTCTTCAGCAAGCTTTGCTAAAGCTTCACCCATCTTTGTCTGCCCGTCTTTAGTCTTTGGCTCAATAGCAAGCTCAATAACAGGCTCTGGAAATTCCATGGATTCAAGTATAACAGGGTGCTGTTCATCACAGATTGTATCACCTGTTGTTGTAACTTTAAATCCTACAGCGGCAGCAATATCACCTGAATAAACTTTCTCCAGTTCTTCCCTCTTGTTAGCATGCATCTGCAAAATACGGCCTACACGCTCTTTTTTGCCCTTTGTAGCATTAAGCACATAAGAACCTGACTTTAATGTCCCTGAATAAACCCTGATAAATGCAAGCTTTCCAACAAACGGGTCAGCCATAATCTTAAATGCAAGTGCAGAGAAAGGCTCTTCATCAGAAGAATGGCGTATTACTTCATTGCCCTCATCATCTACACCTGTAATATCAGGTATATCTGTTGGTGCAGGCATATATTCAAGGATAGCATCAAGAAGCTTCTGTACGCCCTTGTTCCTGTAAGCAGAACCACAGCATACTGGTACTGCCCTGCATTCACATGTAGCGGCACGGAGTGCTTTCTTCATGTCAGCTACCGGTGGTTCTTCACCTTCAAGATATACCATCATAAGGTCATCATCAAGGTCACAGATTTTCTCAATAAGCTCTGTATGGTACTCTTCTGCCTGTTCCTTCATATCATCAGGAATTGGTACAACTGAGATATCATCACCCTTTTCATCATTATAGATGTAAGCTTCCATCTCAAATAAGTCTATAATTCCTTTAAATTCGTCTTCCTTGCCAATTGGCAGCTGGACGATTATTGCATTTTTACCTAATCTTTCGCGTATCTGGTCAACAGCGCCGAAAAAGTTTGCACCCAGGATATCCATTTTATTGATAAATGCCATTCTAGGTACATTATAAGTGTCGGCCTGGCGCCATACATTTTCAGACTGTGGTTCAACACCACCTTTGGCACAGAATACACCAACAGCGCCATCAAGTACACGGAGTGAACGTTCAACTTCAACTGTGAAGTCAACGTGTCCCGGTGTATCAATAATATTGATACGGTGCTCCAATGCACCATCCATTGGCTTTGTATGGTCTTCAAGTGTCCAGTGGCAAGTAGTAGCCGCAGATGTGATTGTAATACCCCTTTCCTGCTCCTGGTCCATCCAGTCCATTACAGCAGTACCTTCATGGGTATCACCAATCTTATAATTAACACCGGTATAATATAAGATACGCTCAGTCAATGTTGTCTTACCAGCATCGATATGCGCCATAATACCGATATTCCTTGTCCTCTCTAGTGGATATTCTCTTCCAGCCAAGGTTTTTTACCTCCTGATTTAATATTGCATCAGCAAACCTGCCGCCGTTAATTACCAGCGGTAATGTGCGAAAGCTTTATTTGCTTCTGCCATCTTATGCATATCTTCTTTCTTCTTTACAGCGGAACCTGTATTATTAGATGCATCCAGAATCTCATTAGCAAGTCTTTCCTTCATGGTTTTCTCGCCCCTTTTACGTGAATAAAGGGTGAGCCAGCGGAGTGCTAATGCCTGTCTTCTGTCAGGCCTTACTTCAATAGGAACCTGGTAGGTTGCACCACCGATACGCCTTGCCTTAACTTCAAGCTGTGGCATAATATTATTCATAGCCTCCTCGAATACTTCAACTGCATCTTTGCCAGACTTCTCTGCTATCTCTTCAAAAGCGCCATAAACAATTTTCTGTGCAATACCCTTCTTGCCATCAAGCATAATATTGTTGATAAGCTTTGTTACAACTTTATTTTTGTATACAGGGTCTGCCAATACATCTCTTTTCTGTATATGTCCTTTACGTGGCACGTTACTTCCCTCCTTAACATTATTTAACAATGTTTACAGCATAATTGTATTATACTCACATTGCTATTATTAATTCATAGGTACTCACGGTATTCTGTGTCCGCACCAGATAATTTTATTTATATAATTTATAATAAATGTGAAATTAATCCGGCACTTCCCCAAATTAGTGAATATTACTTCTTAGGTCTCTTTGCTCCGTATTTAGAGCGGGCCTGCTTCCTGTTAACAACGCCGGCTGTATCAAGCTTGCCACGTACAATATGGTATCTTGTACCAGGCAAATCCTTAACCCTGCCGCCACGTATAAGAACAACGCTATGCTCCTGTAAATTATGTCCCTCACCTGGGATATAACTTGTTACTTCCATACCATTTGAAAGACGTACCCTGGCTGTTTTCCTGAGTGCTGAGTTAGGCTTTTTAGGTGTGGCAGTACGTACAGCAGTACAAACACCCCTCTTCTGTGGGGAACTCTGCTCTACAACCTTTTTATTAAGTGAGTTGTATGTGTACTGGAGTGCAGGGGAATTAGACTTCTTGGCTGAAACCTTTCTTCCTTTTCTGACTAACTGGTTAAATGTTGGCATTAATTTCACCTCCTGTTTTTATATTGGTCCCTTTCTTTTCCCGGCAGTAATACCGCCTAAAATATGCTAAAATTGCATACCCGTTTATTCTAATATGCAATCTCCTGTTTGTCAACACCTTTATTTCCATTTTTTTATAACTGCGCCCATAAATCACCACTTCCATAGTAATTATCCGGGCGGTTTGCCCACTTCGTGCCAATTATTGCTTTACCATCATAACTATAACCTTCAAAAGTATAGCCAGTAAACATTTCTACATGGTATATCCCTTTAAACCTGCCATTCTTAGAACCTGTTTCAAACATAACTGCACCTGGTTTCATTTTTAATTTTGCAAGGTTTTTACTGTTACTGCCCTTAATTATTTTACCATGTTCCTGGCACCACTTGCCTAAATCCGCCGCTGTTGGTGCATAACTCTTAGACATAATATATCTTTTCTCTTTAAGGTATGCTTTCCAGACAAGTGCACTACAGTCATAATAACCATTTTGCATACGTTTCTGCTGGTCATATTTCCAGTGCTTTCCAATCCATGTGGCACGTTTTATAACCTTCAGCCTGCCAGCTGTCACTACTGATACAACACAGCCTGTCATGCCATCACCAGTCTTTGCAGTAATAACCGCATTTCCTGTTTTTCTGCCTTTCATCCTGCCATTCTTAGTAATTTTTACTACAGAAGGGTTGCTTGATGTCCATACTGTTTTCTGGGAAGTCCCCTTTAATTTCATCTGTTTTGTTTTACCTTTAACAAGATATAATGAATTAGAACCAGAAACCATAACCCTTTTGACATTTAATGTAAAAGAAAATGTTTTATTATCCAGTTCTATTTCTATTGTCCCGGACCCTGCCGAATAAGCATATATAACAATCTCCCCATCTGCAAAACTACATTCTGCATCCAGTCCGGAAGATACATTGTAATCAAACTCTGTATTGCCCCCGGAAGATACAAGCCCCTTTGCGCCATTTACCGCAACAGTAACAGAAAGCGGGGGTTTTGAATTGTCATACCAGTATTCTGTATGTGAAGTTTCTGATAAAACTGCCCCAGACAAATCTGCCTTTACCACAATCCTGAAACTGCCACTGTAAACTACTGTTCCATCTGAATTGTATGCAGTTATGTACAAAATAACATCCTTGCCAAGCTTTGCAATATAGCTTCCATCTGTTGTAACCTCAAGTGCAGAAGAATCAGAAGACGAATATTCAAAAGAAGCTATTATTTTATTATCCTCCCCTGTATCCGGAGGCGTTACCACATAATCCCCATCATCACTGGCATCATCCCAGCCATCTTCATCCCCATAACTCCCATCCCCATAAATGCCACTAAAAAACCAGCCAACATCCTCCCATAAACCAGTATCATCTTCATCTGTACCGTCTGTGTCTGTATCATCTGTGTCATCATCCCATGTCCCATTATCCCATATTCCATTATTATCATTATCACCATAATAAGAATCTGCAAGACCCTGGTCCAAAATAAACTTCCCTGAATCACCACATGTTAAAGTTATTTCATCTGTTGAAGTGTCTATAATAATATCCTTTTCTTCTGCTGCCGCATTCACTGGCATAAACATCTGGAATAACATTAAAAACCCTAAAATAATTATCCCCTTCACTGTCTTTATCCTCCTTGTTCTTAATTAAATTCCAATAATTTTATGTATATATTAAAATAACATCCACTAATTTTGCTTTTTAAGTTTTATCTCCTGGATTTTATCATCCATAACAAAATAATACCTGTTAATCCCCTCTGCCGGGAAAAAATTTAAAACCCTGCCATTTACCTGGCATGATAACTTCTTCACCCCGTTTATGCGGAATATCTCACACTCTGATGCTGAATTAAACAATATCTCATCATTACCATACATCCTGACTGTATTATAATTATTATTAAATCCAAGGTCCAGCACTTTCTTGCCAGAAATGTCATATACTTTCATCTGGTATGGCCTTGTACTGCTGCTGTTCTCAAAAACCATGCCAACATACTTGTTATTGCAGAAAGCACTTTTTATCTTCTCCTCATATGTATTAGAATATGACTCCCTTGGCTTTTTTGCATTTCTCCATACACTAAAACCATTATCAGTAAATATACATATATTGTCACCGTCAAGAAACCTTACATCTGAAATTACTATTTCATCATAATTTTTAGCACCGACAAGACAGTTTGTATTCTTGCCTACATCTGTGAAATCATAAAAAGCTGCCCTGCTCTGTATCTTTCCATTTGTCACACATACATATGCCGCTACAAGGTTTGTGCCTTCTGGTGATATATCAATGCACACAGGGTATCCTTCATCAACATTAGTAGGTATCTCCACAAGCAGCCTGTTTGAAACATCATATGGATTGTAAATATTTATAACATTGGAAGTTGCCTGTTCAAGAAGCACAGCAATAATACCACTTGCAGAAACACTTGCCTGCACTATAGGATAATCTGTTGTAACTTCCTTGCCCTGCCCTTCTTCGTTATATACAAAAAGGGTCTTGCCGCCTATATCCGCTGCCACAACATATTTCCCACATACATCAGCTGATGGTGAAACCATATTATAACTTCCATTCCATATTATGCTGCCTGAAGCATCAAGTGCAGAAATACCATCACGGTTATACCTTAACACTTTATCATCATATGAAGCATATTTAACAAAACTGTCACCTGTTACAGGTACTTCCCTTGTAACTTCATAAGAAGTATATCTTCTGTTCATAAATGAATTGACAAGCAGGATAAATATTACTGACGCAACAACTATACATGCAGCACATATTACCGTAAATAATATAATCTTACGCCGGCGTCCGCTGATAACAGCTATATCCTGTGAACGTCCAACAAAACTATCCATATACCATTCCTCTGTTCTTATGTTTTTTATCACTGTGAATATTAAGTATAACTTACTGGATAATACAAAGCAAGCAAAAAATGCCGGATAATTTCTGGTTATATGCTATTGTTTAATGTAATGCAAGGTTTCTAAAAAATTATGGGCTGGCAATTCCAATGTGTCCCATGGACAGGCACGTTCCCACTTGGACGAATCACGCAGTGGTGCATAAAGTCCCATACTACGGGACTTAAGCACCAGCGGATTCGTACAGCCGTCCATTGGAAGCACATTGGAATTTGCCAGCCCATTTTTTTGGCATTCCTCTTAACTTAATGGCATGGAAACCTTGCATTAACCCAGCCAATTGCAGATAGTAAAATTTTATTAAAATTCTGGTAATATTATACATTCACCTTCATATATTTTATCAGAGTCTTTTATATTGTTTACTTTCATCACCTTGTCAAGGTAATAAAATGAATGGTACTGTTTCCATACAATCTGGCTTAATGTATCGCCTGCACTTACAATATAGCTGTCATATTTCCCATTATATTTAATTGTTTTCTTTGTATTGCCATTATTCTTTTTACTACTAGTAGTTTTGCTGCTTTTTTTACTGCCATCTGTACTGCCCTTTTCATTATTACTTCCTTCCGGCTTTTCAGGTGTGGCAGCTGGTGGTGTGGTAATGTTTGCTTTACCTTTATTTTCTTCTGGCGTTTCTTTACCTGAATTATCTGTTTTCTTTGTACTGGCTTTGCCAGATTTCCCGTTATTTTCTTCCTTTACTATACTTCCATCTGTCATAACAGGCTGTACCATGTTGCTGCCTATATAGCTTTCTACAGCTGTTATGGCTTCTTCAAGGTACTGGATTTTGTCCAGGCTTTTATATACCAGGCTTCCAACAACTATAATCATAACAAACATTGTTGCTATTGTTGCATACCCTAAGTGTTTTGTTTTAATTACTCTTGTATCTTCTTTTTCTTTAATTACGGTCCGCATATTTTCAGTAACATTATCTTTATAGGCAGATTCAATACTTTTTTTGCCTTTTCCTTTTAGCATATAATCCTGCATCTGCGGGTTTTTCTCATAATAAACCACAAACCCTGGTTGTTCTGCCAGATTGCCATTGTTCCACAGGAAAATTTTTTCTTCTTTTTCTGACATATCTGTTACATATAAAATTTTTCCATTTTCACTGAAAAATTTCCCATGGATTTGCCTTACTGAAATATCTGCTTTGCTGTTCCACATGCTTACCCCGCATCCCCATCCAATCATTTGTGCCCCAGGGAAACTTTCATTCATATCCTCATATACCTGGTTCCATTTATTAGCAGTAAGTTCTTTAGGTCCCCCCATTACATCACACTGTACCTGTACTGCACCATAAATAAATACACAGCCTGCTGCCTCTTCTTTTCCCTTTTTGCCAAGAAATATAACTATTGCCTTCTCCTGTTTCTCAGTAAATATCTGGTGTATATATGTCATTACATAATCTTCTATGTATATTTTAAGGCGTCCATTTGTTTCACCAATCTGCCTTATATTTTCTGGCAGGCGGCTATATACATATTCCTTATGCGCCGACTCTTTAGCATACTCGCCCAAGTTACCAAACCTCTTAGTTTCCATTCCGCACACAACCCTTTCTAACAAATATATTTCCTGATAAACAAAGGATACAGGAATTGTAACACCACGGGTATGCCATTTTTGTCGAAAACAGGACAAGCATATATATATCTTGGTGCTAAAATTCGACTTGTTAAAAAATAATAGACCTTGTATTATAGCTATGATATACTAATTCTTATATTAAAGGAAATGCTTAGAAAGACAGGAGATTTTTATGGATATACAAAATAAAAATTATGTTTTTTTACATGGGCTGGGGCAGACAGCATCAAGCTGGGATAAAGTTTCTTCTATCCTGCATATACAAAACCCAATTTGCCCGGATTTGTTTCAAATGTTAAAAGGCGGGGATATAAATTATCCTGGTTTGTACAGGCAGTTTGAAAAAACCTGCAATGGATATTCTGGCAGGCTGGATATATGCGGTATTTCACTTGGTGCAGTTTTAGCATTAAATTATGCATTAAAGCATTTGCAAAAAGTACATTCATTGGTTTTAATAGCACCACAGTATAAAATGCCAAAGGGAATACTTTATATACAGGACATAGTATTCCATTTTATGCCAGAAGCAATGTTTTCAGAAATGGGCATCCCGAAAAAAGATGTATTATCTTTAACAAAATCTATGTTAAAACTGGATTTCCAAAAAGAATTAAACAGGCTTACCTGCCCGGTTATGATTATCTGTGGGGAAAGGGACAAGGCAAACCAAAAGGCAGCAGCCAGCATGCATAATAAAATTCCAGGCTCAAAGCTTTATTTTATAGAAAACACCGGACATGAGATAAATGTTAAAGCACCAGAAGAATTAGCCAGCCTTATAAAAAAGTTCTGGATAAATAACAGCAAATTATAATATAGAATAAAATATTTTTACTGGGGCATACTTAGGCATATAACAAAAAGGAAGGTTAAATTATATGCCAGCTATATCAACCGGAATAAAATATTTTAATATATACCGCCCTGCGTCTTTTCCCAAGTTTGTTAATATGGTCAGCTGCCATTATGAAGAATGTTATAACCAGAACCAGAATATAGTGTTCCTCTGTATTGGCTCTGACCGTGCAACTGGTGACTGCCTGGGTCCTGTTACTGGCCACATCCTTATGAAAAGCCAGAAGAACCTGCCTGTTTTTGGTACGCTTTCATCACCTGTACATGCACAGAACCTTGGAAAAACTATTGACTATATATATAATGCAATCCCAAGGCCATATATTGTAGCGGTAGATGCTTCGCTTGGAATAAAGCAGCATATAGGGCATGTTACATCAGGGACTGGCCCTCTTTCGCCGGGTATTGGTGTTAATAAAAAACTGCCTTGTGTTGGTGATGCTTTTATTACAGGTATTGTTAATTCCTCTAATTCCAACAGCCACCTGACTTTACAGACTACCAAGCTTTCTACAGTAGTAGAACTTGCAGAATTTATTGCCAGGGGTATTTTAAAGGCAGCTGAAAAAAGAACAGAATTACATGTCTGTTCTTCCTTCCAGTGCCCTGTATAAAGTTACCTCATCAATATATTCCAGGTCTCCGCCGGCGGGCACACCGCTCGCAATGCGGCTGACCTTTATTCCAAGTGGTTTTACAAGCTTGCTGATATATGCAGCAGTTGTATCCCCTTCAAGGTTTTTATTTGTTGCAACAATTACTTCGTCCACATCACCGCCAAGCCTTGCCATAAGTTCACGGAGCCTTATGTCGTCCGGGCCTGTACCGTTCATTGGCGAAATAGCACCATGCAGTACATGGTACACGCCTTCGTATTTGCCTGTCTTTTCATATGCCGCAAGGTCTCTTGGGTTTTCAACTACCATTATATATTTATGGTCTCTCTGCTGGCTTGCGCATATTGGACAGAGCTCATTATCTGTATATGTACAACATTCTTTGCAGTAACGCACTTTTGCCTTTGCATTTGTCATAGCCCCTGCAAGGGATGCCACCTGCTCTTCTGGCAGGTTAATTATATGGAAAGCAAGCCTTTGTGCAGACTTTGCCCCTATGCCGGGAAGCTTTGAAAGCTGCTCTACAAGATTGCTAATCTGTGTACTGTAAAATTCCATATCCCCTGCCCCATCAGAACAGCCCGCCAAGACCGCCAAGGCCGCCTGTAAGCTGCTGCATCATTGCTGCATTTTCTTCTTCCATCTTGCGGAGTGCTTCATTGGTTGCAGCTACTATTAAGTCCTCAAGCATCTCTATATCGTCAGGGTCAACAACTTCTGGTGAAAGTTTTACAGAAAGGATTTCTTTTTTGCCTGATACTTTAACTGTAACAGCGCCGCCGCCAGCTGTTGCCTCCCACTCTTTATCCTCAAATTCCTTTGATTTTTCTTCCATCTGTTTCTGCATACGCTGTGCCTGTTTCATAATATTATTCATATTGCCAGGCATAGC
>DKYP01000113.1:17080-26084 GCA_002499945.1 Lachnoclostridium sp. UBA7097 | reverse complement strand
ATTATTCATATTGCCAGGCATAGCACCGCCTGGAAAACCTCCGCGTCTTGCCATTACTAAATCCTCCAATTATATTTTTATAAAGATTATATATATTCTATTCCATCAAAATGTATTATCTGTGACAAATCAGTAAATTGTGAATCAATTTCTTCTGTTACTGTCCTTGTTTCTATTACAGCTTCCTTGCCTGTTATATTTATTATAACATTTTTAAGTGCTTCAAGCTGCCTGCCATCATCCTTTTTAAAATATGCTTCATCTACAGGGTCTGTAAACTGCAGTATCAGTGCACCGCTTTCTGATACAATTTTCTTTACATTAACAAGCATATCCTGCTCTACCCTGCCACATTGCTGTATTATTTTATCCCAGTTTTTAATTATATCCTTTATATCTTCTGGTACTGCTTTTTGTGGAGTTTTTTCTTTATTGCCTGCTGCCTGGCTTTCTTCATAAGCAGCGGGGCTTGCAGGAGGCATGGATGTATTAATGGCTGTAAGTCCATTTGCCATTATGCCGTCAAGCTGTTTTTCAAGTAAAGCAAGCCTTGTAATAACTGACTGGAAGTCCTGTTCTGTATCCATCTGCGGCTTGCAGAGTTTTATAAGGCATATTTCCACAAGCACACGTTTCTGCGTGGCATATCTTATCTGTCCTGACAGTTCAGAAAGTATCCGGATATACCTTGTTAAAACTTCCATATTAGTCCTGCCAGCATCTTCTTGCATATTAAGAAGCTGTTCTGTGGAAACGTCAACAATGCCTGCACCTCCGCCCAGTATTAACAGAAGGTTTCTTAAATACCATGTAAATTCGGTTATAAACTGGTTTAAATCCCTGCCTGCCATCATCATGTCATCAACAAGTTTTATACAGTTTATTATATCAGAGTTAATAATATTGTTAAACATACTGCTGTATACACTTGTATCAACTGCACCAAGCACATCAAGCACATTGTCATAAGACAGTTTCTGTCCAGGATAGAATGCAATGCACTGGTCTAGCAAGCTTAATGCATCCCTTAATGAACCATCTGCAGTTTTTGCTATATACTGGAGTGCCCTGTCCTCTGCACTTACACCCTCTTTATCCATAAGTTCATTAAGCCTGCCTGCTATTGTCCCGGCCGGTATGCGCTTAAAATCATATCTCTGGCATCTTGACAATATTGTAATGGGTATTTTATGTGCTTCTGTTGTTGCAAGTATAAATATTACATATGCCGGTGGTTCTTCTAATGTTTTAAGCAGGGCGTTAAATGCACCTGTAGAAAGCATATGGACTTCATCTATAATATATACCTTATACCTGCCTTCTGCTGGTGAATACTGCACTTCCTCAATAATTTCCCTGATATTTGCGACGCCATTATTTGACGCCGCATCTATCTCTATTACATTCATTGAAGCCTGCCTGTTAATCTTCTGGCATATGCTGCACTGGTTACAGGGGCTTCCATCCTGCGGGTTTTCACAATTTACTGCCTTTGCAAGTATCTTTGCCACAGTTGTCTTTCCTGTACCCCTTGTGCCGCAGAAAAGGTATGCATGGCTGGTACGCCCTGTCTGTATCTCATTCTTTAAGGTTGTAACAATATGTTCCTGCCCTTTTACATCGTCGAAACATGCGGGGCGGAACTTCCTGTATAACGCCATATATGACATAATTAATCACCAAATGAAATTCCAAGCCCCTTTGCTTCCCTTATAATAGAAGAATCAGGATTAACTGTTTTAAGCTTTCCTGCAACTTCACTAAGAGGCACAGGGATAATCTCATTATTCTTAATACCTACCATATAGCCATATTTGCCTTCAATAATAAGCCTTGCAGCAGCTGAACCGAGCCTGCTTGAAATTACACGGTCATATGGGCATGGCTCACCACCACGCTGTGTATGGCCTGGCACTGTAATACGTACTTCCTGGCCTGTTCTTTCCTGTATCTCCTGTCCAACCTTATATGATATTGACGGATAAAGGTTTTCCTGTTTCTTTGCTTTAAGTTCCTTTTTGCTAAGTTTGGCATCTTCTTTTGAAATAGCGCCTTCTGCAACAGCAAGTATGGAAAACCTCTTGCCCTGCTTGTTCCTCTTGTCAAGGGCTTTTACTACAGAATTAATATCATATGGAATCTCTGGAAGAAGAATTATATCTGCACCTCCTGCAATCCCGGCATGGAGTGTAAGCCAGCCAACCTTATGGCCCATAACTTCCACAATAAACACCCTTCCATGTGATGCTGCAGTAGTATGGATACAGTCAATAGCATTAGTTGCAATATTTACCGCACTCTGGAAACCAAATGTAATATCAGTGCCCCAGATATCATTGTCAATAGTTTTTGGCAGGGTTACTACATTGCAGCCTTCCTCACTAAGCAGGTTGGCTGTTTTATGTGTGCCATTGCCGCCAAGTATTACAAGGCAGTCAAGCCCCCATTTCTTATAATTCTCTTTCATTGCCTTTACTTTATCAAGGCCGTTTTCATCAGGCTCACGCATTTTCTTAAAAGGCTGTCTTGAAGTGCCTATAATTGTACCGCCTTCTGTAAGTATACCCGAGAAATCACCTGGTTTCATCTTTCTGTAATTGCCATAGATAAGTCCCTTATATCCTTCCAGAATACCATATATCTCAACATCATCATACTTCTGGTATAAAGTCTTAGCTACACCCCTCATTGTTGCATTTAAGCTCTGGCAGTCACCGCCACTTGTTAAAAATCCTACTTTCTTCATAAATCCCCGCCTTTCTGCAGGCCTTAAAATACCTGCATAACATTATGTAAACCAGTTTTTATTATAATCCCTGCCTATGTGGCAGAAGATTTTTTAATTAATATTTCTTGTGCTTTTTAAAGAACTTATCTGCATCAGTATTTTCAAGTTCTTTCTCCCTTTCTTCAGTATAACCCCATTTCCTGCCTGCTGTTTTAGACAATATTATATAACCAGTGGCAGCAACAACTGCCACAATAATAATAACGGGTAATGTAATAATTAATTTAACTTCCATATATCTTCATTGTATTGTGCTATTGTCCTGTCTGATGAGAAGAAACCAGCTTTTGCTATATTAACGAGCATTTTGCCAGCCCATTTCTCCCTGTCCTCATAATCAGAAAGCACCTGTTCTTTAACTTTTATATAGTCCTTAAGGTCAAGAAGTGCCATAAACCAGTCTTTTGTTACAATCTCCATATAAAGCCTTATAAGGCTCTTCTTGTTGCCAACTGCAAAAAGTTCCTTGCTTATAATAAAATCAACAAGTTTTGCTATCTCTTTGTCATTGTCATAAAGCTTTTCAGGTGAATAGTCACTGTTTTTATAATGCTCTATAACCTGTTCACTTGACTCACCAAATATATAAATATTATCATCACCTACAAATTCATGTATCTCAACATTAGCCCCGTCATCAGTGCCAAGTGTTACAGCACCATTCAGCATAAACTTCATATTGCTTGTGCCGCTTGCTTCTTTTGATGCAAGTGAAATCTGCTCTGAAATGTCAGCAGCAGGAATAACCTTTTCTGCATAAGTAACATTATAATTCTCAAGCATAACTACTTTAAGGTATGGGCTCACTTCAGGGTCATTCTTTATAATTTCTGAAAGACATAATATAAGGTGTATAATATCCTTAGCTATTGTATATGCAGGTGCAGCCTTTGCGCCAAAAATCATTGTAACAGGCCTTTCTGGCTTTTTGCCGCCCTTTATCTCCATATATTTGTAAATAATATAAAGCGCATTCATCTGCTGGCGTTTATATTCATGCAGGCGTTTAACCTGTACATCAAAAATAGAATTTTCATCTATCTCAATGCCCTCATTTGCCAGTAAATATTCTTTAAATTCTTTCTTTTTGGCTGCTTTAATATCAAGAAGTGTATCAAGTACAGATTTGTCATTTGCAAACTGTAAAAGCTTTTCAAGTTCATCTGCATTCTTCTTATAACCATCACCAATCTTTGATGTAATAAAATCTGAAAGCCCATGGTTACAATGGAGAAGCCATCTCCTGAATGTTATGCCGTTAGTTTTGTTATTAAACTTAGCTGGATAAATATCATAAAATGGTTTAAGTTCACTTTTCTTTAATATATCTGTGTGGAGTGCTGCAACACCATTTACACTGAAACCATAGTGTATATCAATATGTGCCATATGGACACGGTTTTCCTTGTCAATAATTGCAAGTGCCGGGTCGCTGTGCTTTTCTTTAACCTTTACATCTAACATCTTAATTACAGGTATAAGATGTGGCACAACCCTTTCAAGATACCATATTGGCCATTTTTCAAGTGCCTCTGCAAGAATTGTATGGTTTGTATATGCGCACATTTTAGATACTATATTTATAGCATCATCCATTCCAATCCCTCTCTTAAGCAGAAGCCTTACCATTTCAGGAATGACCATTGTAGGGTGTGTGTCATTAATCTGTATAACTGCATAATCCGGCAAATCATAAAGATTGCTTCCCTTAGCCACAGCTTCGTCAATAATTAACTGTGCTGCATTGCTTACCATAAAATACTGCTGGTAAATACGCAGAAGCTGCCCGTTATAATCGCTGTCATCAGGATAAAGGAATAAAGTAAGGTTTCTTCTTATATCATTTTTATCAAAATATATACTTCCATCCTGTACTATATCTTCATCTATTGTTTCAATATCAAACAGTTTCAGTGTGTTACATTTATTATCATACCCAGTAACATCAATTTCATACATAACAGACTTCACACGCAAATCACCAAAAATTACAGTATAGCTTTTATCTGTCTTGCGCAGCCAGTTTTTCTTCTCAATCCATGGGTTTTTAACTTCTTTCTGGAGATTGTCCTTAAACTCCTGTTTAAAAAGCCCCAGATGGTAATTAAGGCCTATACCGTCGCCTGCAAGCCCCAGTGTAGCAATAGAATCAAGGAAACATGCTGCAAGACGCCCAAGCCCGCCATTGCCAAGTGATGGTTCTGGCTCTGCTTCTTCTATTTCAGCCATGCTCTTGCCATGGCGCTTTAAAGCAGCAGCAACATCATCATATATGCCTAAGTTTATAAGGTTATTTGAAAGAAGCTTGCCAATAAGGAATTCTGCAGAAATATAATAAAGCTTTTTCTTTCCTTCAATCCTGCCACGCTTCTGCATCACATCCTTTGTAAACTCCAGAAGGGCATAGTAAATCTCTTTATTGCTTCCTTTTGATGCAATATTTTCAATTTCGTTTTCGTACATAAGTAAACCTCCATTAATTTATAATAGCTTATACTGGATAATAATTCCTTTTACCATCCTTTATTATTGTATGACATTTGGCAGACAAAAGCAATCCCTATTATTCCTGCCCGGTACTGCTGCCAGAAACATATACAACTGATGAATCCCCTTTTACTGCCTGCTTTACAACTGCTTCTGAAAGCCTCTGGAAGTTATCACCAGAACCTGTTGCACCGCTTAATAAATCTATATCCGGCGCTTCTTTTTTGCCTGTAAGCTGTGCTGCATAATAGCGTGTGTATTCATTAGGGTATGTCCCTGAAACGGGATTCATATTCTGCATATATGCATTATCCCAGCTTTTAACAAACCCGCTTGCATTTTCTGCATTAAATTCTGTAGAAACAATCTCACCATTCTTTACAACAATTGTAACATATTCCCGCCATCCATGGGAATAATCTTTCATCTGTGCTGTATATGAACCATCCTGCAAAGCTTCTGTTTCCTTGTTATCTGCACATCCTGGTAAAATAAATGCTGCGGCGGCACATATTAATAATATTTTTAACCTTCCCATATACTGCCTCTCCTTTCTATTAAAAAAACTTAGTGGAACTGGAATTTGCTTAAAAGCTTATGGAGTCTTCCAGCTTCTTCTTTTAACCCGGCACTTGCACTTTCAGCTTTACTGGCAGAATCCAGGTTTTGTTCTGTAATTGAAGAAACCTCTTTTATTTTGCCTGTTATTTCATGTAATGATTTCTCCTGTATATTAACCGATTCTGACAAGCGGTTTGCAATACCTGTTACTTCATCTGAACTGCTGCTGATTAACTCCAGTGACACCGCAGCTTCTTTTGTAAGTTCCACACCTTTTGTAATAAGCCCGTCTGACTGTGACAAAAGCCCTACAGTGTCATGGGCAGCCTTTTCACTTTCCTCCGCCAGTTTCCTTACTTCCTGTGCAACTACCGCAAACCCGGCACCAGCTTCACCAGCCCTTGCTGCTTCAACTGTAGCATTCAATGCCAGTATCTTTGTCTGTCTGGAGATATCTTCAACAAGAAGTGATACTTTATTAACCTCTTTGGCATTCTGCTCTATAGCTGCCATAGCTTCTTTAAGGCCATCCATCTTTAAATTGCTGTCTGATATTTGTTCTGCAATCTCATAAGCACTCTGGTGTGTACGTTTTGTATTTTCTGTTACCTGGGCTAAATTATTCTTTATAACTTCCACTTCTGAACTTAATCCGTTCATTGCATTTGTCTGTATATATGCTGCCTGGTGGAGTTCCCCTGCCTGCACCTCCATGTCCTGGGCTGTATCTGCAAGCTGGTGTGATGTATGGCTTATCTGTTTCATTATATTATTTAATGAACTGGTAATCTGTGCCAGCGACTCTCCTACTACCACAAAATCACCTTTATAATCACCCTCTGTAGAAATATCAAGGTTGCCTTTGGAAATATTTTCAAGTACCCTCTGTATTTCGGTGATATAGCCATTAATATGCTCCACTGTTGTCTTTAATGAAACTGAAAGTATTTCTACTTCATCACCTGACTTTTTAACTTCAATATCTGACTTTAAATCGCCCTCTGAAAGCCAGTGCAGCCTTACAATAGCCTTTTTAAGCTGGCGTGAAATCACAGTTGTTACAACCCATATCGCCGCCAGGGCAAATGCCAGTGCAGCCGTAGTCCCAACCATTGTATTATATATTGCAATATTAGCTGTATGTGCATAATCTTCCTTTGGTACTTCTACCGCAAAAGCCCACTGTGTACCTCTTACAGGACAGTAACTTACATATGCATCCTGCCCGTTTACAATGCCCTGTGCTGCACCTGTTTCCCTTGCAACCATCCTGTCATATATATTATGCGCACTTTCATCCTGGTCAAGTTCATATATATTAAGTTCCTGCTGTACCACATCCATATAAGGATGGCCTACTATCTTTCCATCTTCATTAATAATAATAGCCATGCCTGTCTGCCCGATATGTATTGAACCTAACACATCACTTAATATATCATATTTATAAATGCCTGCCAGATATGAAACGGTTTCCCCATCTGCCTTTATTGGCATGCCCATTGGGATTCCAATATAGTTATCAGATATTACAGGGTCGGAAATAACCATATTGTCTGTTTCTTTCATAAGTGATAACAGTTCTGTCCCGTTAATGCTTTCAAAAGCATCACCTTCTGATGCCACTATGCTGCCATCTGCATTATAAATACCAATTCCATAAAACTCATATGTATTGGCAGCATCCCTTAATACCGCCTTCATCTGTCTTGCAGAAATATTTTTTCTTGCCAGTGTACTGTCCTGCGCAATCCCCATAATCCTGTCTGCCATAAGATGTATATTAGACTCAACTGCCTGTGCCGACTGCCTGGCAGCAGGCTGTAATACATCAACCAGTATTGTTTCTGTAAGGTTCTGCATGGAATAACGCAGTATAGCAGTACACACAAGCATAACACCCAGCACAATTATTGTAGTTAAAGCCATAATCTTAAAACGTATGCTGCGTTTCGTCTTAATCTTTGGTTTATTTGTCCTCCGTTCTTTCATTATACGCATCCTCTCCCCTCTGTCTTACTTGTTATATTTATTATAACAAATTCCATAGCTTTTTCAATAATCCACTATAATTTTACCTGCGGCTGCACATCCTGCACCAGCACAATCCCATCAGGTTACAAAAAAACCAGGATTCCATATTAATATACAGAATCCTGGTTTTTTACTTTACTTGTTAATATTTTTCACTTTGTTATTTTACAGTTACGTTTTTCTTAACTGTCTTAACCTTTCCGCCAGCTAATTTTATCTTTACAGTAATCTTTACTTTCCCTTTGCCTTTCGCAGTAATTGTACCATCTTTTGATACCTTAACCTTCTTTGGGTCAGAAGATTTATATGTAACAACTGCTGCCTGTTTTGCATAAGATGTGCTGCTCTTTACACTTGGCTTTGCAACGAGCCCTGTGCCAAGGTCAAGTTTTACTTTGGTTTTACCTCCCTTTTTAACAGAAGCCTTGCCAAGTGAAACTTTTGTCTTGTCAAGAAGTTTAACAACTTTTTTACCACTTAATTCCTTATCTGTAATAACATAGGTATTACCACTGAAGCCTTCAATGGCAACCTCGCCATTCTTAATAACACTTCTCTTGCTGTTTGGAATTTCTTCAAGCTTTCCAGTCTTTTTATTATAGGCATATGCATAAACCTTATCACCTTTTTTTGCAGACGGAAGCATTGCTGGTGTTGTCACCTTTATGCCGCCCTTTGTATTATTGGAAGCGATTGCCACAGTATAAGAATTATCCTCACCAACCTTGTTTGAAGATAAAATCTTATTTACTTTCTTCCTGTTGCTGCTGCCCATGCCGGATACCTTGCCTGTCTTTACAGATACATTGATTTCCTGGTCCATTTTCTTAAGCTGGCCCTGTGGTATGGTTACTGTATAAGACTTTGAAGGGTCCTCATTCTGGATTTTTACAACAAGCTTCTTGCTGCTTTCCTTTGCACTTTCTATACTTTCCTTTGTAACTATTACTTTCCTTACAGAAACCCCTTCTACATCTGGTACGGCAATCTTAATTAACATCTTAGAGCCAATTTTTTCCTTGACATTATCAACTGTAGGCTTTTCAAGCGAAAGCGGGCTTGTTCATGGGACACTTTGGAATTGCCAGCCCACTAACAAAAGTTACTTACAGTAAAAAATGGGGAAACTCAAAA
>DKYP01000113.1:13906-16827 GCA_002499945.1 Lachnoclostridium sp. UBA7097 | reverse complement strand
AAAAAATGGGGAAACTCAAAACACTTGTCATATTTTATCTGTTATTACCAACCCTGAAATTAGTCCCAGACCGCACTGGCAGGCTGTTATATACGTATTTTCAGTATACCATATACCCCCCCCGGGTCAATTATGCTTAGAATATAACAGACATAAAATTTTGCATAATTTCTAAATGTCCTTGGCAATTTTAAAGCTTATTTTAGTAATATATGCATCCTGTTTCTAAGTAAATTCAAAACTACATTTAAATATAACATAGCAACAAGCCGGTTAAAAAATGTGACTTTTAATCCTTTTTAATATATATTTGCTGGTATTATAAATTTTTATCTATATAATTTTCTTTCAGGCGGGTTTCTCCTTCCACTGGAATAGTTACAGAGTATTTCTCATCCATAATTACTACAATTATGCCATTTACATACTGCACCAGTTCTTTAATTAATTCCGGCTTAAGATAATTGCTTGCCGGCGGCTCACCCATATACCCATATATATTTTGAATGCAATATTGTTTCTGGTATCTGTTCCTGCGGGCTGGTTTCCACAGGCAGTAAGGCAGAATATTAACACAAAACATAAAAATATTTTTGCTAACCGTTGTAAAAATGAGGATTGTGTACTGTAAAAGATAAGGATAGAAATAAAGTATGAAAGAAAACTTTCATATATAGTTCTGTGAGAAATTTTAGATATAATTACTTTTATTTGTTAAACCGGGCAGCCAGCCAGCCAATTAATGGCCAGCCTCCTGCCGGCAGAATATCCTGTTATTTTGTTTATGGCATATTAAACCCTCTTAAGATATTCGCCTGTACGTGTATCAATACTGATACGGTCGCCTGTTTCTACAAAAAGAGGTACAGCAACCTGTGCGCCTGTTTCTACAATAGCCGGCTTGTTAGCACCCTGTGCTGTGTCGCCCTTAAAACCTGGTTCTGTTTCTGTTACTTCCAGTTCTACAAAGAGAGGCGGCTCAATTGCAAATACTTCACCATTATGTGAAAGCATCTTAACCATTTCATTCTCTTTTACAAACTTAAGTGCGTCACCTACCTGGTCTGCTGTCATATCAATCTGGTCATATGTTTCTGTATTCATAAAATGATACATATCATCACTGTATAAATACTGCATATCAGAACGCTCAATATGGGCCTGTGGGCATTTCTCTGTAGGACGGAATGTTTTTTCAACTACACCGCCGCTTTTTATGTTTTTAAGCTTTGTCCTTACAAATGCTGCCCCCTTGCCAGGCTTTACATGCTGGAATTCAATAACCTGGTACACATTCCCTTCAAATTCAATAGTTAAACCGTTCCTGAAATCACCTGCTGATACCATTATAAAATCCTCCTTAATGTAATCTGTGGGTTATTATCCACAAATGCTTGTTATAGTGTATCTTATTTTGTTATATTTTTCAAGTATGTATCTGCTATTTTAGCAGCCACTTCTTTAGGATTAAGCCCGTCTGTCACAATTACAGTATCTGCTGCTGCCAGATATTTAGGGATTCTTTCATCCATAAGCTTCTTTATATATGGAATGTTCATATTTCCATTTAAAAGAGGCCTGCTTAAGCTGTCCTTAACATGTATATATATTGTTTCAGGGGTTGCAGACAAAAGTATGACCTTTCCTGTTTCTTTCATTTTCAAGACATTTTCCTCACGTAACACCATGCCCCCGCCACATGATACTATACATGGTTCCATGCCCTTAATATCATCAAGTATGCCTGTTTCCAAATTACGGAAATATTCTTCGCCTTTCTTTTCAAATATTTCAGAAATCTGGCATCCCTCTTTTTCTACAACCATGGCATCTGTATCAACTTCTTTTACACCAAGCATATGGCTTAAAACCCTTGATGTGCTTGATTTGCCAGCTCCCATAAAACCAATTAAAAAAATATGCTCTTTAAGTCCCGCCATTTTAGTTTTTTCCTTTCCAATGCAGTCCATCTATTAATTCTTTAAGTTTTTTTACTTCAATCTGTCCTGGTGCACTTGGCTTCCCAATACAGCCAAATGTCATTACAGAACCTGTGGTTTCTGCTGCTATCCTGCTTATAACGCCCATTCCTGACATGGACATAGTAATAACAGGCTCTCCGCCAAGCCTTTCCCTTGCAAGCAGGGATGCTTCCATAAGGTTTATTACATCAATTTTTTTCTTTGGCATAACTGCAATTTTAGGAATATCTGCACCCATGCTTTTCATATATACAAGCCTGCCTGCCATTTCTTCTGCAGGCGGTGTGCCATTAAAATCATGGTAAGAACCTATAACTGCAACATGCTTTTTTAATAATCCTGTAAGTTCTTTTATATTTTCATTACGGTATATTTCAACATCCACAAGGTCTGCACCAATCCCCGCTTTACTTAAAAGTGCAAAGTATTCATTATAATTTATATCTGCTTCCCCGCCTTCATGCAGGGTCCTGAATGTAAAAAGCAGAGGCTTATCTTTAATAACTGTTTTAATAACAGAAAGTGTCCTGGTGGTTTCATCTATATTGTGGAAATCTTTATAATAATCAACACGCCACTCCATAATATCTGCTTCACTTTTATATACAGCCTCTGCCATTTTTAATATGCCTTCCCTTGTACTCTCCACAACAGGTGCGCATATTTTAGGGATTCCATCCCCTGTTAAAAATCCTAAAACCTGGCTTGCATTATTCATCGCTTAAACTGTCCTTTGCTGCTGCCACTATTGCTGTAACTATGCCAGCCACTACAACTGCTACTATTACAACACCTATTATAACTCCTGCTAATAAAGCCATATCCCATACCTCCACGTATACTTAATTATTAACTTTTTCTTACATTATACCCCAGGACACAATATAAAACAAGTATTTAAAACAATACAAAACAATTGTTTAAAACAATACAAAACGA
>DKYP01000113.1:0-13635 GCA_002499945.1 Lachnoclostridium sp. UBA7097 | reverse complement strand
CGATTGTTTAAAACAATACAAAACAATTGTTTAAAACAATACAAAACGATTGTTTAGAACAATACAAAACAATTGTTTAAACTAAAAGACGGACATATATGGTATGCCCGCCTTACATATTATTTATTCACAACAGGTACATTAATTATTAATAAGTTTATCATCCTCATTATTCCAGCTGTAAAGCTTGCGTACTTCCTCGCCAACCTTCTCTGAAGGATGCTCTGAAGCAATCTTCCTTAATGCCTTAAAGTGTGCCTGTCCTCCTGCTGCTGACATATCTAATAAGAAGTCTTTAGCAAATGTACCATCCTGGATATCAGAAAGGATTTTCTTCATAGTCTTTTTAGTTTCTTCTGTAATAATCTTTGGACCTGTTACATAATCGCCATATTCAGCTGTATTGGAAATTGAATACCTCATGCCTGCAAACCCTGACTGGTAAATAAGGTCAACAATAAGTTTCATCTCATGGATACACTCAAAATAAGCATTCCTTGGGTCATATCCTGCTTCACAGAGTGTTTCAAAACCAGCCTGCATAAGTGCACATACACCGCCACAAAGCACTGCCTGTTCACCGAAAAGGTCTGTTTCTGTTTCTGTACGGAATGTTGTCTCAAGTACGCCTGCCCTTGCACCACCGATACCTAAAGCGTAAGCAAGTGCCATTTCCTGGGCTTTGCCTGTAGCATCCTGCTGTACAGCAACAAGGCAAGGAACACCTTTGCCAGCCTGGTATTCTGAACGTACTGTATGCCCTGGCCCTTTAGGTGCAATCATTGTAACATCAACATCCTTTGGAGGGATAATCTGGTTAAAGTGGATTGCAAAGCCATGCGCAAACATTAACATATTTCCTGCTTCAAGGTTTGGTGCAATATCCTTGTTATACATTGCAGCCTGCTTTTCATCATTAATAAGTATCATAATGATATCTGCCTTCTTTGCTGCTTCTGCTGCTGTATAAACTTCAAAACCCTGGCTTTCAGCCTTTGCCCATGATTTTGAGCCTTCATAAAGCCCAATAATTACATGGCAGCCTGAATCCTTTAAGTTTAATGCATGTGCATGTCCCTGGCTCCCATAACCTATAATGGCAATGGTCTTGCCTTCTAATAATGATAAATTACAATCCTCCTGGTAAAAAATCCTAGCTTCTGACATTTTTCTTTCCTCCATTTCAATCCACAAGAATCTGCCCCTGCTGTATAAGAGGGGAAATTCCTGCCATTATTTAATTAAAACCAATGTAAAACCCTAATCCTCTGAAAGAGTTTCTGCACCACGGCCAAGACCTGCTATTCCTGTGCGTACCAGTTCCTTAATCTCATACCCGTCAAGCAGTTTAATAAATGCGCTTAACTTCGCCTGGTTGCCTGTAAGCTCAATCATCATGCTGTCTATGGCAACATCAACAATATTAGCACGGAATATGTCTGCTATGGCAACAACTGCCGGTCTCTTTTCTGCACTTACACCTACTGTGACAAGAACAAGTTCCCGGCATACTGAATGGCCACTTTCCAGTTCTTTTACACATCTTACATCTTCAAGCTTGGCAACCTGCTTCTCTATCTGGTCAAGAATATGGTCATCGCCCCTGACAACTACTGTCATACGTGAAAATGCAGGATTTTCTGTTTCACCAACTGTAAGGCTGTCTATATTATACCCGCGCCTGCTAAACAGTCCGGCAACACGGCTAAGAACCCCGGATGTATTGTCCACCAGAATTGATAAAACTTTTTTCCTCATATTAATTCCCTGCTCTTTCTGTTCCCCACATACAGGAACTAATATACCACGCCTTTCTTCATGGGCTATGGCTTATAATTCTGCACTATGTTAAATTTTAACAATATGATGCCCTTTTGTCAAGGAATGCCGCTGCTATTAACACTAAAACTTCCCGTCACATATTTTCTGCCCTTAAGTACACGGTAATAAACCCTGCCGCCAGAATACATTATCTGTGAAAGGTAATAAGAAGAATTATAATAACTGCCTGTCCGCCATATAAGTTCTGTCCTTCCGGACTGCCTGTTATATATGTAAATACTGTTGCCTGCTATGTAGTAATACTTATTGTTATTAAAACGGACAAATGCCCTGCCACTGGTTTTTAATAAAACCCTTCCAGTACCAGATGCCAGCCTTTTCCTCTCTGTAATGCCATCACCACCCATATAAAGCCATCTGCCATTACGGTAATAAAAACTGCTAGCCACATCACGCCAGTACATATTGTCATATTTAACAGAAGATGCCTGCCTTGCATTAAACCCATAATGGCCATTTGCCTTGAAATTATCTGTACTTCCCAGAAAATAATTATGTACTGCAAGCCCATACTGGTCATTATCCGAATATGTATCAACCGGGTCATCCCATGTAACGTCAACATTATACCACTTATTGTCAATCCTCACAAGATTCCACATATGTCCCATTTCTTCTGATACCACATAACGCACTTTAAGCCCTGCCTTTTTAAGGAGTATACCATATGCAACCGAATATCCCTGGCAGTTTGCCTTATGGTCAATAAAAACCCCCGCCTCACTGACCCGGTTTTTATCCGAACGCTTATTAGTATATGAGGTACTGGCTACAATATAATCATGCAGGACCATTGCTTTCTCAACATCATTCATACCGCTGTTAATGTTTTTCAAGGCAGAATTAACAGCAGAATTAATTTTTCTCCTTGATTCCTTTATCTTTAATATATTTACTGAACCATTCTGGTTAGTGTATTCTGTTGAATATGAAAGCACAATCCTTTTAATAAGTGATGTGCCAGGTTCAATTTCCTTGGTATATTCCTGCCCTGCATAAAAAATATATGGTGTTTCATTGATAACTTCTGTCATAACCTGTTTTACCATATCACCATCTGTCTTTTCGTAGACATTGTATTCTGCCAGGCTGACAACTCTCTGGTAATTCTTATAAGCAGCTATAATATCACTTTTAATCCCCGCAAAATCTTCTTTGGATGCCGCACTGGCAGTATTGCAGCCTGCAAATAGCGTTAAATAAAATATCCCTATTGAACAAAACAGTATTCTGGATAAATTTTGCCTTAAAACCTTCAATGCGGCACCTCCTTAGTATATGTCCACGAAGATTATTCTGCTGCCCCCGCAAGATAGTTTACAAACTGCTGTGCTGTACGCCCTGATATCCCCCCGTGGCTTAATTCCCACTTATTTGCTTCTGCACAAAGCTGTTCATATGACAGGTTTATTCCAGGACATTTTGCAGCAAGACCCTTTACAATATTAAAATATTCCTGCTGTGATGGCTTGTAGAAACCTATTGACACCCCGAAACGTGCAGCAAGGGAAAGCTTCTCCTGCATTGTATCTGAACGGTGCAGTTCATCTTGTGACATGTCTGAACGGTCACTCCATGTTTCACGGATAAGATGCCTTCTGTTTGAAGTAGCATATATAAGTACATTTTCAGGCTTTGTTTCAAGACCGCCCTCTATTACAGCTTTTAAATACTTATATTCTATTTCAAATTCCTCAAATGACAAATCATCCATATAAATTATAAAACGGTAATTCCTGTTTTTAATTTCTGCAATTATCTTTGATAAATCTTTAAATTCATGTTTAAACACTTCTATCATGCGTAAACCCTGGCTATAATACATATTTAAAATTGCCTTAATGCTTGTAGACTTCCCGGTACCGGCATCACCAAATAAAAGTACATTATTAGCAGCCCTCCCATTCAGGAATGCCTCTGTATTTTCAACCAGTTTCTTTTTCTGTGCTTCATAACCAATAATATCATCAAGTGTCATATTGCCCGTTGATGTTATAGGGCTTAAAACTTCACCAGTCTTTTCATTATATGAAACCCTGAAAGCCTTATTCAGCCCAAACTTCCCGACACCATATTTCTTATAGAAACCTGTAACAATATTATATATCTGCTTTTCATCATTAGCATCCTCTATTGCCTCACTGAGTTCCTGTACCTTTTCACTCACACTTTTATTAGATATCTGCCCGCTTTTTACTACTGCTTTATAGTCAAGTATTATACTAAAGCAGTTAATCCCAAGTGCATTTTCAATCTCTGAAAAATCATAGTCAAAAAGTTTCTTAAATATCAGGAAATCACCATTAGCAAATACATTTACCGTCCCTTCATTAGCCCCTGTTTTTTCAGAAACAAGAGTAAACGGGTTTTCACTCATTGCTAATATAAATGCTAGATAATTATGCCATAAATTTTTGTCAAAACCATAGCAAGTGGCAATATCTAACAATCTGTTTATTTCAATATAAATTTCTGTTATAAGGTTTTCTTTAATATACTCACCCGCGTAAAACTGCTGGCATATATCCGCAAGCCTGAATAATATGCTGTCCTCACCAGCATTCCTATAAATAACAAGTTTTGAAATTAAACGGTACATTTTATTCCTCCATTAAAAGTCATTTCTGCCAGCGGAACAAAGAACGCCGCCTTTGCGTTCTTCAAAAGGCGGAACTGTAGAATTTCTTGGCGAAATGCCCCTTGGCATAAGCCTTTAGAAATTCTTTCTGCCAGCGGAGCAAAGAACGCCGCCTTTGCGTTCTTCAAAAGATGAAACCGTAGGACTTCTTGGCGAAATGCCCTTTGGCATAAGCCTTTAGAAGTCCTTTTCATCTTACATCCTGTCCGGTGCTTGAAGTCCTAGTAGTCCTGTTGCTGTTCCAAGTACATCCCCCACAAGCCTGCTTAATTTAATATATGAATTACGCACTTTTTCATCTTCATTATTTACAATCCTGTTTTCATGGTAGAACTTATTAAATGAATCAGAAAGTTCATATATAAACTGGCATATTTTATGTGGTGCCTGTTCATTATATGCTGCATAAACTGTATCCTGCCATTTGCAAAGTGAAAGCATTACATCAGTTTCACTCTGGCTGTGTGAAGGTTCAAGAGGAACATTCTCATCTATAACAATTCCATTCTCCTGTACTTTGGAAAGAAGTGATTTTATACGTACTATTGTATAGAAAATATATGGTCCTGTATTGCCTTCAAATGATGTGAAACGCTCCATGTCAAATATATAATCTTTAGAAGCCTGGTTGCTTAAATCACCATATTTAATTGCAGCAAGTGCAACTTTAGCAGCAACATCTTTAATTTCATTTTCGTCCATTTCACGTTCTTCCATCTTTTCAAGCACCTTTTCCTCTACCTCATCAAGAAGCTTTTCAAGACGTGGCACACCACCATCACGTGTCTTAAACGGCTTGCCATCATTGCCATTAATTGTGCCATTACCAACAAATATTAATTCCACATCATCCCCTATTATTTTAGTTTTCCTTGAACACCTGAATATTTGTTCAAAATAAAGTGACTGCCTTTTATCAACAACATAAATAATCTTTGACGGGTCAAATAATTTCCTGCGTTCTACAATAGTAGCAAGGTCTGTTGTATTATAAAGTGTTGCACCATTTGATTTAAGTATCATACATGGCGGTATTTCTTTTGTGTCGGTTTCCTCTTTAACATCAACAACCAGTGCACCATCATCTATATGTGCATACCCGTTCTCTTTCATATCCTTTACCATAGCAGGTATATATGGCTGTGCGTCAGATTCTTTCTTCCAGAGGTCAAATTCTACATTAAGCCTTGTATACACTTTTTTCAAATCCTCTACAGATACATTAATAATATGCTGCCACAATGCAAGGTAGCCTTTACGTCCTGACTGTAACTGTGCAGTTGCCTGTTGTGCTTCTTCTTTATATTCTTCATGCTCTTTTGAATACTTGCTTGCAAATGGATATATTTCTTCTAATTCACTTATTGTAAATGGTGCTTCTTCTGGGTATTCCCCCTCAAAATTTTCATCAAAGTATGGAAGTTCCGGGCTGCGGCGTTTTAATTCTGTAATAATAAGCCCGATAGGAAGCCCCCAGTCACCAAGATGTGCGTCACCAATTACTTTATGTCCAAGGTAACGTGCTGTAAGCTTAATACTTTCACCAATAACTGCCGGACGCAGGTGTCCTACATGTAAAGGCTTTGCAACATTAGCGCCACCATAATCAATAACTATTGTTTCAGGCTTGTCCGCCTTTTCACATCCAAATAATTCACTTGCTGCCATCTGCCCTATATATTCCGCCAGAAAACTTTCACTTAATGTTATATTTACAAAACCAGGCTTTATTGCTGAAATTTCCTTGAAACTTTTGCTTTCTTTAAGGATTTCTGCTACTTCCTCTGCCATTTGTATTGGTGCTTTATGGTATTCCTTTGCAGCAGCAAGTGCGCCATTACACTGGTACTGGCATAAATCAGGGCGGTTTGACCATGCTGCCTTTGCATATTTTTCATTATATCCTGCCTTTTTAAATGCCTCACATAATTCTTCCTGTATTAAATTAATTATAGTTTTCATAATAATCTCCATTCTTTTACTACTGTTTGCTGCCAATTAATATTTACTAAATTTCTATATTTTCTATATTAATATAAACTTTCTATAACATCAAAATAACCTTCAAATGTTTTGCCACAGCACGCAGGGTTTTCTATCTCTATGCCGTCTGCTGCCATGCCTGTAATTGTAAATGCCATTGCTGCCCTGTGGTCATTGTAAGTCTGTATTATGGCTGGCTTTGGGTTTCCTGGGTAAATCCGGACACCATCTTCCAGTTCATCACACTTTATACCCATGCGCCCAAGTTCATTTATAATAACTGCAATCCTGTCTGACTCCTGCCCCCTCATATGGCTTACACCCCTTATTGTTACAGGTGTTTCTGCAAATGGCGCTATTGCTGCAAGTGTAAGTGCCTGGTCTGAAAAATCGCCCATATTGGTATCTGTTCCTTTAAGTTTCCCATTACCCGGTGCATACAGCTTTAACTCCCCGTCACTCCCCCACTCCCCGTGGCATCCCATTTCTTCAAGCAAACTAATAAACTTCATATCCCCTTGCAGGCTGTCCCTGCTTATATGTTTTACAACTGCCATACCACCTGTAACCGCTGCCATTGCATAAAAATAACATGCAGCTGAAACATCAGGCTCTATCTGGTATTCTTTTATATTATAAGAACCACGCCTTACCCTGTAACTGTCCCTGCCAGGTCTTTCAACTCCTTTATGCCCGAACTGTTTCATCATCTGTTCTGTAATATTTACATATGAGCGTGCATCCCTTTTCCCTGTAAGATTAATTGTCAATGAACCAAATACTGCCGGGGCTGTCATAAGAAGCGCACTAAGGAACTGGCTGCTCCTGTCTATATTTAACTGGACAGCCCTTTCTGCCATTACAGCACCAGGACTGTTTTTATTACACATATTACAAGGGTTACAAGGGTTTCTTATACCTGTAACTTTTAAAGGAAAACTGTATTCTTCACCAAGCCATCCAAACTCTGCCCCTAAACTTTCAAGAACCTCTAAAAGTTCCCTTACAGGCCTTCTTTTCATCTGCTCTGAAGAATTAATTGTATAAATTCCATCACCCATTGCTGCAAATGCAGTTAAAAACCTTGCAGCTGTACCTGCACTTCCCACATCTATTGTGGCTTCTTTGGCAGGAATATTCCCTGACATTCCTTTAATCCTTACTGTATGGGAAAGCCTGTCTGTTTCTGTTTCAAATCCCAGGTCTTTAAGTGCTTTAAGGAAATTATAAGAATCTTCACTAAACTGTACACCTTTAAGAAGCGTTTCCCCATCACCCATTGCTGCAAGCAGAAGTGCCCTGTTAGTAATACTCTTAGAACCAGGTACTTCCACATTTATATTGACAGGTTTATTAAACTTCTTCACTTTATAAACATCCATTTGTAAAATAACCAGCCCTTCCATAAAAGTAATATATTGTATAAGTATAATCCCAGGTAAAACATTTGTCAAAACAAAATGCACTTTGGGTTTCAATATCCAGTAAAGCAAAATGCCCCTGGATTTTATATAAAAGCCAGGGACTTTGTTTTAATATATGGATTATTAATATTTTTTACAACAATATATTTATATTGAAGCTGCTAAGATAAATTTAAACTTCATTTAATTCCAGCCTCCAGTCCTGTTTTCTTCAAATACAGTAATTCAGACTTTCCTTTCCATAAAGCCTTAATTTCATATCCATTATCCCGCATTAACTGTTCAAACACTGACACATTTTCTTCCCATTCCTGCACTGGGCTGATATAATAAAATTCTTCAAGCCCCAAAATTCCCATTTCCTCAAATTTTGCTTTCATTCCATCATATCCTGCTGACCTTATCCACATTTCTGTATTTATTATATTATTCTTGTATTCTTCCTGATAACTATCATTATGTGTTAAATAAAACTGGAAAACTGCATCTGACCATTCATGTACCAGAGTCTTTTTTTCATACAATTTATTTTCATACCAGACTGATGATATTTCACGTATATCCTCTTTAAAATATCCACCCGAATAAGAAACTTTAACCTCAATTCCAATATATATACACATTGAAATTGTTAATAATACCATGTACCCTTTAAAAATATTTGTGCCAAGTTTTGTCTTAAGCCATCCTGAGAAAACATATATACCATAACATAATGTAACAATCCACAATGGCACAAAAAACAGTCCATACCTTTCTCCCATATTTTCTGTACCATAGCTTTGAATCCAGCTATTATATCCATAAAAAGAACATGCAACAGCAATATAAAAAATAATCCAGCTACATATACAAAGACCTGCTAAACCTTTTAAGGTTTTATTTTTTCTTAATAATGCTGCTAATGTAAAAATACTAGCAAGTACAACTAAAGCAGGCTGGATATAATACATTATATTTCCATACATGCCTGCTGGATGAAAATTCCATGCAACCTGTAGTATAATACTAACTATAAAATCAACTATAATATTGGCATTTCTAAAATGAGGCAAATGTGACACTGAAGCTGAACCCTGGTTATTCATCTGTGGCAGCATAAAAAACCAGATTAATGGAAATGCTGCTACAACTGCTATAATTACAGATATTATAATTATTTGTTTTAATATTTTAAAATTCTTATTTTTTATATTTCTTATTACCAGCGAGAAGTATAATACAATAACCAGAAAAGCTGCCCCATACTGGCTGTATACAGAAAGACATGCAAATAAGAAAAAGCCTATATAATTTTTTGTTTTCTCTTCTTTAATACACATTATATAAAAATATATAGTCCATGACAAACAACATAACACAAGGTTATACTCTGCACATTCTGTTCCATAATGGGCTACAGCAGTGGAAAACAAATAAAAACAAGTGCCAAAAGATGCCCATTTATAATTTATAAGTTTATCAATACCACAGAATATTCCTATAGCACCAAGTAATGTTGTAAGCACCCCTGCCATCCTGAATCCGGTTTCACTGTCAAAAAATATAAGCCATATATGCATCAGCCAGTTATATAATGGCGGCTGGTATGTAGATAAAATCCTTTCATACATAGTAGATTTGCCAAAACCTCCAGGCACTTTCCCAGAAATAACTTTTGAAAAATAATATTCTATAGCTTCATCATACCATAAGCCATGAGATGTTAAACTTAAAATATATGTTAAAAAAGCTGCAAGTAAAATACCCACAAGAAAAATCCACTTTTTATTATTACCAGAATTTGTTTTCACGTTTTTTCCTCCATAATTTATAAATTCTTTAAATTTTAATCTCCACCAAACAAAATACTTCTTTAAAAAGTTGCTGTTTTCTTCAAATACAGCAATTCAGATTTTCCTTGCCATAAAGCTTTAATTTCATATCCGCTATCCTGCATTAACTGTTTAAAGACTGATGTATTTTCCTCCCATTCCTGAAGCCTGTTAATATAATAAAATTCTTCAAGCCCAAAAATTCCCATTTCTTCAAACCTTGTCCTCATTTCATCATACCCTGCCCATCTTATCCATATTTCTGTATTTATTATATTGTTCTGGTATTCTTCCTTGTAACTGTCATTATGTGTTAAATAAAACTGGAAAGGCGCATCTGAAAGTTCATGTACTAATGTCTTTTTTTCATATGCATTGTTCTCATACCATGCATATGAAACTTCACGTGTATCATCTTTTAACGGACCTCCTGAATAGGATACTTTAACTTCAATGGCAATATATATACACATTGCAGCTGCCAGTAGTATTGTATATCCCCTGAAAATATTTTTGCCTGCTTTTATTTTTATCCATCTTGTGAAAATATATATTCCATCACATAATGTAAGTGTCCATAATGGTATAAAAAACATGCCATAACTTTTTCCCATATTTTCTGTGCCACGTGTCGGCATCCAGCCATTATATGCATAAAAAGAACATGCAACAGCAATATAAAAGATAATCCAGCTGCATATACAAAGACCTGCTAAATGTTTTAAAGTTTTATCCCTGCGGAGTAATGCAGCCAGTGTAACCAGTCCTGCAATCCCTGCCAATGCAGGCTGGATATAATACATTTTACTGTTATACAACCCTGATGGATGGAAATTCCATGCAACCTGGACTACAATACTAATTATAAAATCAATTATAATATTACTATTCCTAAAATATGGAATATGCGACACTGTAGCTGAACCCTGGTTATTCATCTGCGGCAGCATAAAAAACCAGATTAGTGGAAATGCTGCTACAACTGCTACAATTACAGACATTAGTATCATTGGTTTTAATATTTTAAAATTCTTGTCTTTTATATTTTTTATTACCAATGACAAATATAATATAAGAACCAGGAAAGCCGCTCCATACTGGCTGTATACAGAAAAACAAGCAAATAAGAAAAAACCTATATAATTTTTAGTTTTCTGTTCTTTAATACACATTATATAAAAATAAAGAGTCCATGAAATACAACATAACATAAGGTTGTACTCTGCACACTCTGTCCCATAACGTGCTACAGCAGTAGAAAACAAGTAAAAACAAGTGCCAAAAGATGCCCATTTATAATTTATAAGTTTATCAATGCCACAGAATATTCCTATAGCACCAAGTAATGTTGTAAGCACCCCTGCCATCCTGAACCCGGCTTCACTGTCAAAAAATATAAGCCATATATGCATCAGCCAGTTATATAATGGCGGCTGGTATGTAGACAAAATCCTTTCATACATAGTGGATTTGCCAAAACCTCCAGGCACTTTCCCAGAAATAACTTTTGAAAAATAATATTCTATGGCTTCATCATACCAAAATCCAGAAGCTGTCAGGCTTAAAATGTATGTTAAGAAACCTGCAAGTAAAATACCGCCAAGAAAAAGCCATTTTTTATTATTACCAGAATTTGTTTTCACGTTTTTTCCTCCATAATTTATAAGTTCTTTAAAGAACGGTTTATTATAATAAAATCCCGTAATGCATTAATTCCAATTTTAAATATTTTTCTTAAATTTATTGAATTAACACCGCCTTGCCGTTCTTTAAATGTAATTGGCAGGAATTTCACTTTCATTCCACGCTTTACATACACTACTGATAATATAACATTTGACAAGTTAAAATCCCGTGGCACATATTTCAGGTTTTCTTCCAGAGTTGTCCTGCTCATAAGCCTGAAAGGTGTATTGGCGTCTGTTACAGAACACTTAAAACAAATACGTATAACTAACTTTAATATTTTTGTGACAAATACCCTTGATAATCCATCCTTTCTATTATTTCTGTTACCTATTATCATATCAAACTTATTTCGTTTCTTCCAGAATTTCCAAAATTCATCCGGGTCTGTCTGCCCATCTGAATCTGTCTGGAAAATATAATCTGCATTTTTCTTTATTGCATATTTATACCCATATAATACAGTAGCCCCATGCCCGCTGTTAGGCTTAGAAAGCGGGATTAAAAGTGGTTTTCTGTCTACCCCCCCCCACTCAGATATTATCTTATATGTATTGTCACTGCTGCCATCATCAATTATTACTAACCTGCTGCCATCACCAGTTTTCTCTACAACAGGATACCATTGTTCTATAACATGGGCTATGTTATCCTGTTCATTATATGCTGGTATAATAATATACAATTTATCCATTGCTTCTCCTCTCTTCTTACAAAAAATAAAAGCAGATAATAGTAATCACGCCTGCTTTTCCAGATTAAAAAACTGTTATTCTGCCAACAGACTTATCTGCATCAACAATTGACATTATATAGTTATCCCATAATAAATGCAACAATTTCCGGCAAATTTTTAATAATAAATAAAAAATATAGTTTGCCTGTTATTATAATTTTGTTGTATAATAAGTTACAGAATAAATAACACTTCCTAAACCTTCGTTAAAATACGATTCTGATATTATGATGTTCCGCCAGGAACTTATAGATGCACGTGACTATGACTGTTTTGCAGGATGCAGGAATTTAAAAAACTGTACCAATGCTAAAGAATGTCTTAAAACACTTGATAATGATAAAAAGAGAATCGACGGAGTGCCGTTCCAGTAATAAAGCCAGGAAATTCCTAATATTTTTCGGAATATCCTGGCTTTTTAATAACCTTTATTATCTTATTACAATTTTACAGCTTATGCCATAAACTCTTTAACTTTTGCATAGATGCCTTCGCTGTCTAAGCCATACTTTTTAATAAGTTCTGTTGCAGGGCCTGACTCGCCGTAAACATCATTTACGCCAATTTTGAGAACCTTTGTTGGTGCGTTTGCTGATAAACAGTCACATACTGCACTTCCAAGCCCTCCTATTACGGAGTGTTCTTCAATAGTAACAACCTTGCCTGTTTCTTTAGCAGCTGCAATTACAAGCTCCTCATCAAGCGGCTTGATTGTGTGTATATTTATAACCTTTGCTTCGATTCCGTCTTTAGCAAGTTTTTCTGCTGCATCAAGTGTTTCAGATACCTCAAGGCCTGTTGCAATTAATGTTACATCTTTGCCTTCACGCAGTACAACACCTTTTCCAAGTTCAAACTTGTAATCCGGCTTATCATTAATTACAGGTACTGCAAGCCTTCCGAAACGGATATATACAGGGCCTTCATGGTCAAGTGCAGCTTTAACAGCAGCCTTTGCTTCAACATCATCTGAAGGGTTCATAACTACCATTCCAGGAATAGTACGCATAAGTGCAAGGTCTTCACAGCACTGGTGTGTTGCACCGTCTTCGCCTACAGAGATACCTGCATGTGTTGCCCCAATCTTTACATTAAGCTTTGGATATCCTACAGAGTTGCGGACCTGCTCAAATGCACGTCCTGACGCAAACATTGCAAATGAACTTACAAAAGGAATTTTACCAGTAGTGGCAAGCCCTGCTGCAATACCCATCATATTGCATTCTGCAATACCGCAGTCTATATGCCTGTCCGGATACGCTTTTTTAAATACGCCTGTCTTTGTCGCTGCTGCAAGGTCAGCATCAAGCACAACAAGATTTGGATATGAATCTGCAAGCTCTTTTAAAGCATTACCATAACTTTCTCTTGTAGCAATTTTCTTTACATCTGCCATTTCGTCCTCCATTCAAAAATGTGTAAATTTAAATACAAATATACTTAAACTGCATTATCTAACCGATAAATTTTGTTTGTCATTTCTGACATCTTCCTTACGGAGAATTTTTCTTC
>DKYP01000164.1:29783-30353 GCA_002499945.1 Lachnoclostridium sp. UBA7097 | reverse complement strand
GTTTTACCCTTTCACCTAGGAAGGACATTTTATTTGAGAAAAGAGACAGCCTTTTATTTATTATAAAACAAACCCCATATTTTATTGTGCTAATGCTGCTTTTCCTTTAATAATTTCTGTAAGCATATCTGATGCATCCTTCATACCTGCACTCTCCAAATCAGAAATCATCTTATCATATGAACTGTCAAACTTATCTTCTTTTCCAATTACACATCCTATTAAAGCTGACTGTGCAATCTCATCAAGTTTATTTCCAATCTCGTCAAATTCAACCGGCTTTGAAAGCGCCCATAATGGAGGGAAAGCAGGAGTTTCAAAATCTGAAGCCTGTGGGAATATATCTACCAGTAATTCTACGCCCCATTTCTCACATGCTGCCTTCTGCTCCTCATTATACTCTGCAATAATAGAATCTTTGCTGTCTGTTGTATATGTGCTGCCTGTAGAATCCTCAACACCTACACCATAGCAAGGGAATGGATAATTATGGAAACCTACACCTGTAGTTTTCTTATAATCCTTATTTTCTGATTCTTCTTTAATCTCTTCCTCTGTACGGTAACGGTG
>DKYP01000164.1:29293-29488 GCA_002499945.1 Lachnoclostridium sp. UBA7097 | reverse complement strand
CCTTCATCATCAATCAGGTAATTAGTGCCCTCAATACCCCAGTTTACAAGCACCTGTCCTTCATCTGAACAAATATAATCCAGGAATTTAATTGCTGCTACAGGGTCTTTGCATGAAGTTGTAATCCCGACACCCTGGCCAACCGGAAGTCCCTGGTACATAAGTGAAGGTGCTTTTGTATCTTTATCCATTGTT
>DKYP01000164.1:11174-28980 GCA_002499945.1 Lachnoclostridium sp. UBA7097 | reverse complement strand
GCTTTTGTATCTTTATCCATTGTTAATGGAAGCCCGCAGTAAGTTTTCTCCAGTTTTCCATCTGACTTAAGTATCTGTTCAGCTTCATTATAATCCCAGTTAGTATCAAAAAGTGAAAGCACACGTCCTGAAGAAATCTTAGCAATATAATCATCATGTGTCTGTGTTGCAAACTCAGGGTCAAGAAGTCCCCTGTTATACATTTTATTAAGCCATTTAAAATATTCACGTACTTTCCTTGAAGTAAATTTATATGTGGCATTATACTGGTCATCAACAAGCCACTGTCCATTATCTGGTGCTCCTTCTGATATATATCCTGCCGGGTTTCCAAGGGTAATCATCCAGTGCCAGTCAGAAGCAGAAAGTGTAAGCCCTATAGTATCCATTCCATCATCTGTCTTAGGATGTGCATCAACATAATCACTAATCATGCCCTCAAATTCCTCAAGTGTTTCAGGTATTTTATAATCATTTTCTTTTAAAACCTGCCACTGCACCTGTGCTGTACCAGAGTCTTCATACTTGGTACCGCCTTTTGCATAAGATGATAACTGGTAAATGGACGGGTCATCTTCTGAATGTTTCAGTTTATCAAACTCATCACCATACAGTTTCTTAATATTAGGCCCATACTCATCAATTAATTCTGTCATATCAATAAGCACACCTGCATCAATTAAGCTTCCAGCATCCCCTTTTGCATAAATAATATCAGGGTATTTCCCTTCTGCAATCATAAGTGCAACCCTTTGTGTATCTTCACCTACTGGATGGTCTGTTTTAAGCTTTACGCCTGTTTTCTCTGTTAATACCTTTGCTACAGGGTCTGTCCACGGGTCATCTTCTGAACCATCTGCATTATAAAATGTAAGTTCAGTTACACCGCCTTCATCCCCACCTTTTGCAGAGCTGTCTTTTTTACTGCCAGAATCTGCATTATTTCCACATCCACTTAACATTCCTGCCATCAGGGAAACTGACAGCAATAATGCACCTAACTTTTTTTTCCTCATATTTTGTCTCCTTTTATTTTAATTATAACCATATAAGTTATCAGTCTTTTACTGCACCAAGTGTCATACCACCTACAAAATACTTCTGCAGGAATGGGTATACAATAAGAATTGGTACTGTAGCAACAATTGTAATTGCCATACGCACGGACATTGGTGATACTGCATTTTTAAGGTCTGATGCCTGTGCATGCGGGTCAATCTGGATAGTAGCCTGTTCCATAATTTCATACAGTACATACTGTAAAGTAGGAAGGTCCCTTGCATAAAGATAAGTATCCATAAATGAGTTCCACTGTCCAACTGCATAGAATAATGCTACTGTTGCTAATGTCGGGGTACAGAGCGGAAGGATTATTTTCCACCAGATTGTAAAATCATTAGCCCCGTCTATTTTTGCTGCTTCCTGTAATGCCATTGGCAGCCCTTCTATAAAGGAACGCATAAGTATAAGGTTATATACCCAGATTAAACCTGGAAGGATGTATACCCAGATACTGTTTCCAAGATTCAGTGTCCTTGTCATAAGAAGATATTCAGGAATCATTCCGCCGCTTACGTACATTGTAATAACAAATAAAATTGTAAACAGTTTATTAAAGTAAAAATCCTTCCTGCTAAGTACATAAGCAAGCATTGCCGTACATATAACACCTGCTGCTGTTCCTGCTACTGTCCTTAAAACTGACATTGCAAAAGCGCCGCCCAGGTTATTCTCTTTAAATATGTATGTATAATTGCTAAGTGTAAACTTCCTTGGAATAATGAAATTTACATTTCTCATGGTATCTATAGAATCATTCAGTGAAATTGCCAGTACATTCAGGAACGGATATACTGTTATAACAATCAGCAGAAGACAGAACACCAGCAATACATAATCAAAGATTTTTCCTTTTTGAAATCCTTTTTTATTTTTACCATCATTTTTTTCCATTTGCCCGCCTCCTACACAAGTTTATTTTCACCAAGTAATCCGGCAATCTTATTAGCAATAAATAAAAGAATAACGCCTACTACCGACTGGAACATGCCTATTGCAGTACCAAGCCCGTAATTATTGCTTCCTATACCACGTATATAAGAGAACCATGAAAGAACCATTGCATTATCCTGTACAATGCTGTTACTTAAAAGCATCTGGCGCTCCATACCTACATTTAGTGCACCTCCGATACTCATAATAAGCAGTACCACGATAGTTGGTTTAATGCCTGGAAGCGTAATATGCCATATCCTCTGGAAACGGTTTGCCCCGTCTACTTTAGCAGCTTCATAAAGCCCCTGGTCAACACCAGCCATTGCAGAAAGATAAATAATTGCATCCCAGCCCATCTCTTTCCATACATTTATAAGACATACAACAACCCAGAATACAGGTGTATTTGTAGACATCAGGTGCAGTTTTGTATTTAACATTGTGTCTACTGCGCCCCCGTCATTTAAAAGCATTTTTGCAATACTTGCAATAATAACCCATGATACAAAATGCGGAAGATAAGATACTGTCTGTGTTATTTTCTTAAAACGTGTAAAGCATATTTCATTCAGTACCAATGCAAAGAATATTGATGTCACTGTACCAATTGCAATTCCTAATATACTAATCCCAATAGTATTAATCATTGTCTTGGCAAACAACCGGTCAGTAAATGCTTTAATAAAGTTGCCAAACCCTACAAATTCCCTCTCCCATAACGGAAGTGCAAAAGTACCAGGCTTTACCTCCTGGAATGCCATTGTCCAGCCCCATAAAGGCAGGTATTTAAAGATTATAAGCCAGATTACAAATGGCACTGACATTAACAGAAGATACCTTTGTTTCCACATAAGATTCAAAGAAAACTTTGTTTTTTGTTTTTTTGCTTTTTTCTTCAATCCTCTCTCAACCTCCTTTTCTGCAGTGCAGCCATCCCATTAATACCACCTCCAGTCTTAAAATATCAATTTTCATTTGAAATCCAGGAACTACACTGTGTTTATTAGTATTATAAAAAAAGACCCCTTCTTCTGATACCTTGTTTTTTATAGGCATTTTGCACTATTTTTTTTACATTTGGCATAAAAATTTTATAAATTGAAAAAAGACACGCTATATAGCGTGTCTTTCAAACATCATTCAGCCTGTATTTTAAATACTACAGGCATATCACTTCCAATACAGCACGTCTGGATTTTTAATCCCTGTTTATCCCGTTTCCAGGCAGGCGCATTATCATATCCCAAAACCTCTACAGACTTTATAATACCACTAAAAGCAGGTTTATGTGCATTCTCTGTTTCTGAAAGTGATTTTATACATACACTGTTTTTCCCCTTCATATTAAGGCATATAGCATATATACAGCCATTATTTACAGTAAACCGTATATCCTCTGGTGTAAAAACCTTTGCCCCGGAATCCGTAAACTGTCCCTCCGGAATTTCCGTTGGTCCCTCTGCCGGATACCGCCACGGCCTTGAACCATATACCGCCTCACCATTTACTTCCAGCCACCTGCCAATTCCAAGCAGGATTTCCCTGTCTTCATAAGGAATTGTCCCATCCGCCTTAGGGCCAATATTTAAAAGAAGCCTGCCATTCTTACTTACTATATCTGCCAAATCGCATATTATCTGTGATGGTGTTTTATAATCATTATTTTCTGTATAGCACCACGAATTTTTTGCAACTGCTGTATCAGACTGCCAGATATAAGGTTTTGCACCAGCAAACTGCCCGCGCTCAATATCAGGGACAGCTGTCCCAAAAGCAAAGGCGTCATGTTTATAATTTATTACAACTTCCCTTCCCCATTCATCAGCACGGTTATAATAATACGCAGCAAACTTTCTTAAATAAGGCTTAACAGAATTATGCATAATCCACCAGTCAAAATACATAATTTCCGGCCTGTATTTATCAACAATCTCACAGCACCGGCAAAGCCAGTCCTCAAGAAATTCATTATCAGGCGCAGGTTCAGAATATGCATCATAATAGTCTGGTTCCTTCATAGCTGGCCAGTAAAAATCCCCCCGCTTTAAAGGTTCTTTTATATCGGAGTCAAATTCCTTTCCGTGCCCCATAAAAAACCAATGCTCAATTCTATGGCTTGAAGCGCAGTTTTTAAGCCCTGCCTTTATACATTCAGATGTAAGCTCACCAAAAACATCCCTCTTTGGTCCCATATTTTTTGCATTCCATTCTGATAACTCACTGTCATACATCTGGAATCCGTCATGGTGTTCTGCAACAGGCATAACATATTGCGCACCTGCTTCTTTAAATAATTCTATCCACTCTCTGGCATTAAATTTTTCTGCCTTAAACATTGGTATAAAATCTTTATAACCAAAATCCTTGTGTGCACCATATGTTTTAATATGGTGCTCAAACTCTTTACTGCCCTGTATATACATATTTCTTGAATACCACTCGCTGCCAAATGCAGGAACAGAATACACTCCCCAGTGGATAAATATTCCAAACTTTATATCTTCATACCACCTTGGCACATGGTATTGCTGCAAAGACTCCCATGTGTCCTTATACCGCCCATTCCTGATTACACTATCTATTTTCTCTAAATAACTATACATCCTGCTATCTCACTTTATAATTATTTTATGAAAGAAGATTACTACAAGGCTTTCTATCAAGACCAGGCACCCCAAAGCACCTTTACGCCTTTTGGAGGAATTATTATACATTGCCCCCCTGCATACTGGCATCCTTCAAGCAAATCTTTACATCCCTTTTCAAGAACTACTTCTTTTTCCCCGTCTGTATGGTTTAAAAGGAATATAACATACCCTTTTGCCGTTTTTCTTACTGAAGCTTCTACACCTTCCGGTGTTACCATAATGCCCTGTATGCCAGCTTCATTCATAATATCTTTTACAAATGCTTTATAAAAATCCCCGTCACTTCTGGTCCCTACATACCATGCCTTCCCTTTTCCATAAGAATTAACCGTAATAACTGGTGTCCCCTGGTAGAAATCTTTCTGGTACTTGCTGGCACATTCTGCCCCTTCAGTATGCATTATATCACAAAGCATATCCGCAGGATATTCCTTTCCATGATATATAAATTCATTCTGCTCCCCTTCTGGAAGTGCGTCCTGTTCCTCCACCCATATACCAAGGATATCCCTTATACTGCCAGGATACCCGCCTTTCTGTACAAGGTCATGTTCATCTACAATGCCACTGAAATATGTTGTTACAAAAATACCCCCGTCTGCTACAAACTGGCGTATTTTCTCATCATACCCTGTCTTTACCATATAAAGAAGCGGGGCAAAAACTACTTTATATTTTCCAAGGCTGTCATCCGTCCCGATAATATCCACCGGGATATCCAGTGAATGTAATGGCGTGTAATAATCACGTATTGCATCAAGATATTTCATACGTATGCTTGGTCCCGCTGAATATTCAACCGCCCACCAGTTATCCCAGTCAAAAAGTATGGCCGTTTCTGATGGCGTAATCCCTTCAAGGAACACGTCACCAAGACGCCCAAGTTCTTCACCAAGGCTTTCAACTTCCTTAAATACCCTTGTATCTGTCCTTCCTGCATGGTCAATTACTGCACCGTGGAATTTTTCACATGCGCCTATACTCTTTCTCATCTGGAAGAACTGGATTGCATCAGCCCCGTGTGCTGCTGCCTGGAAACTTAGAAGCCTCATTTCACCTGGTCTTTTCAGGCGGTTATATGGAAGCCAGTTGGTAACACTTGGTGTCTGTTCCATAAGTACAAAGGATTTCTGTCCGCCAATTCCCCTCATAAGGTCATGGCTTAACGCCACCTCAGCCGGGCTGTCCTGTGGTGCAGGGTAACTATCACATGATATAAAATCCATATATTTTGCCCATTTCTGGTAATCAAGGTTTTTATAAAATCCCATAAGGTTTGTTGTAACAGGGATATCTGGCATTTCTTCCTTAATCATGTTGTATTCAAGCTTAAAACATTCTAACATACTGTCAGACATAAACCTCATATAATCCAGTGAAATCCCCTGGAACATAGTTCTTTCACGCCCGTCACCATCCCTGAAATGCTCACTTAAAAAGTCTGGAAGAACTATATCTTCCCAGTCATAAAAAGTATGTCCCCAGAATGATGTATTATAACAACGGTTCACTTCTTCTATTGTACCATATTTTTCTTTAATCCACTCCCTGAATGCTTTCTCACAGTTATCACAATAACATGCACCACCAAATTCATTAGATACATGCCATGCAACAATATTATCATAATCCTTATAACGGTTTGCCAGTTTCTTTGCAAGTTTTGGCGCATAATAACGATAAGACGGGCTGTTCGGGCATGAATTATGGCGTCCCCCGAACTTCCTTTTTCTGCCATCCGGCTCTGTCCTTAAAATATCAGGGTGCTTCCTTGCCATCCATGCCGGGTGCGCCCCTGTAGAAGTTGCCATACAGACCTTAAGCCCGTTTTCCTTTACCATCTCCATAATCTTGTCAAGCTTCGTAAAATCATATGTATCTTCATCCGGCTGTAACGCCGCCCAGCTAAATACATTTAATGTAACTATATTAATATGTGCTTTTTTAAATATCTGCATATCCTCATGCCACACATCCTCCGGCCACTGTTCCGGATTGTAATCCCCACCATAAAGTATATTTTTAATGTTTCTGCCGTAACCCATATATTCCTCCCTTGTCAATTTGTCCCCAGAGTACGGTAAAGGTCTTTTACTGCCGGGTAAATCTGGCGGAATTTCTGGTAACGCTCTTCATATTTTTCAACAAGTTCTCTCTCCGGTTCTACAGTACCAGTTACTTTTACCAGCTTATTTGTTGCATCTTCAACGCTTGTAAAAACACCACATCCTACAGCAGCAAGAATAGCGGCGCCATATCCTGGCCCTTCTTCACTCTCTATTATATCTACACTTAAATCCATTACATTTGCAATAATCTTTCTGGAAACATCACTCTTAGCACCGCCACCGCAAATTTTTGTGCGGCTGGTATTAATACCCAGGCTTCTTGCAACTTCTAATGAATCACGCAGCCCGAATGCAATTCCTTCCATAACCGCCTGTGTCATATCAGTCCTTGATGTATCCATGCTCATTCCAATAAACATTGCCCTTGCAAAAGGGTCATTATGCGGTGAACGCTCACCCATAAGATAAGGCAGGTAAAATACCTGGTTATTCCCAAGGTTTGTAATTACAGACTGTTCTTTTACATAATCTTTAGTATTTAAAATCTCTTCCAGCCACCATTTATTACATGAAGCAGCACTAAGCATACAGCCCATTAAATGGTAATTACCGTCTGCATGTCCAAATGAATGCAGTGCATTATATTTATCCACACAAAAAGTTTTACTTGAAATAAAAATTGTACCGGAAGTACCAAGCGAAATATTACACCTGCCATCACCAACTGTGCCTGTCCCTACGGCAGCAGCAGCATTATCACCTGCACCTGCTACAATCTTTACATCTTCTTTAATACCAAGCTGTTTTGCAATTTCTGGCTTTATTGTACCAACTACCTCATAGCTTTCAAATAACTTCGGCAGCATATCTTCAGAAATCCCGCATATTTCCACCATTTCTTTTGACCAGCAGCGGTTCTTTACATCTAAAAGCAACATCCCGGAAGCATCTGAATAATCTGTACAATGTACACCACTAAGGCGGTATGCCAGGTAATCCTTTGGCAACATGATTTTTTTAATCCTGGCAAAATTTTCCGGTTCATTTTCCTTCATCCAGAGAATTTTAGGTGCTGTAAACCCGGCAAATGCAATGTTAGCTGTATACTGGGACAGCTTTTCTTTTCCAACTGTATTATTAAGGTAATCTGTTTCTTTTACAGACCTCCCGTCATTCCATAAAATAGCAGGGCGGATTACTTCGTCACTGTCATCCAGGACTACAAGCCCGTGCATCTGCCCGCCAAAACTTATTCCTGCAACTTCACTTTTATCAAAACCTGCAAGAAGTTCACTAATACCTGCTACAGACTGCCCGTACCAGTCCTCTGGATTCTGTTCTGACCAGCCTGGTCCTGGAAAGCTTAAAGGATATTCCTTTGAAACAATATTGTGTATTTTGCCATTTTCATCCATTAACAGCAATTTAACTGCTGAAGTCCCCAAATCAACTCCTATAAATAACATATATATCCCTCCATTTTATTTATATATTTAAAGGCAGATATTCTCCCCACGCAGACCGTTAAATGCCCCTTCTATACCAGCTTCTTTATGTGCAACCAGCCACTTATTCCTTGCTGTTATAAGCTGCATCTCCCCTTCTGCATTATCCGGCAGTTCTATTTCTTCATTAGTCCCTTTTGGAAGCACTATAACACACCTGAAACCATTATTATCTGCACTGCAAGGTGCATAATGAAGTGTTGTCGCATATAATTCCACTACTGTACCAGCAGGTACAAAAAACGCTTCTATTAAAGAAGTATCATATGTAAAATCATCCTGTATATCCTGCTGCCTGCCAACAAGTAGTACCAAATCTGTTACCGCAATGTCAATTTCAGATGAACGGTGGTATTCCAGTGCATTTAATTTTTTATTGTACCCATTACAATATCCAGTCTGGATATCAAGCCCGCCAAAAAGCTGGTTCTTTAAAGCCTCTGTTTCTGGCAGTCCCTCCATCCCCTCCAAAGATGGCACATAAATTACCTCCCCTTCCGGCAGAGGTGTATCCTGCATCTTTTCAAAAATACCTTCTAAAGCATATCCTGTATGTATTCTTCCATATACCTTAAACGCTATATCAGCCACATTCTGGATTTCCATTTATCCTCTCTCCTTCTCTTAATATTATTATGTCTATCATAGCAATATTTTGAAAATCCACCGGCCATTTATTTATCTATTTCAGGTCACTTTTTTGACTTGTAAACTACATGCAGCCAGAAGGTTAAATTTCATTTTTCCTGTATTCACTAGGAAGCACACCATACTTTTTACGGAACTCCCTTGAAAATGCCCTGCTGTTTGGAAATCCATTATTTAATGCAGTTTCGCTAATTGTATGCCTGGAATTTAATAGTTCCTGGAAAGCATGCCTTAACCGTATATCCTGTAAGTAAGATTTATAATTGACCCCTGCATACTTCTGGAACATACGTGAAAGATAAGACGGGGCATACCCAAAAGTTTCCGCAAGTTCTTCAAGACTTAAATCCTCCCTGAAATTTTTCTTCATATAACTTGTAATTTCTGACAGGCGGTTTAAATTATAGTTAATGTCCAGCATATCAGGTGTAACATCTGTCCTCCTGTATTCTGTGACCAGCAGGTGCAATAAGTAAAAATAATCCCCCTTTACTTCCAGTACATATCCATAATCTTTTTTCTGGTAAGTTGCAAAAATCTTTTCCAGAAGTTCCATAACCTTGCAATCATGTTTTTCATTCCTGTGTGCAAACCGTATAAACTGTTCCCCTGTAAAATACCCATTAAACGTTTCAAGCGGGATTTGCAGCACCAGTGTATAGTTAGGGAACGGCGCACCTATGGAATGTATTTCATTTGAATTTACAAGCAGGAACTGCCCTTCTTCTAACTGGTAAAGCCTGTTATTCAGGTAAAAATTTATATTTCCTTTAAATACTGCAAAAATCTCAACAGAACTGTGCCAGTGTTTTTCACGGAAATAATTCCCATTCCCTCCTTCAAACAAAAACATTTTAAATGGCAAATCTTCATTTGGAAAAACCTGTTCATAAGTAAACTCCATAATATTACTCCCTGATAAATTAATAAAACAAAGACAGAAGCGCAATTATTTCCACTTCTGCCTTTACTTATACAACCTTGCCTGTATAACTGGTATAATTATTTAAAGTTTCTCCCACTTATAAGAAACCAGTATTCCACCTGGAGTATAAACCAGTTCATACTTCTTATTTTTACCTGTCATATCTACTTCATATTCTGCATCATCTGAATCATAATCTGTTTCTACAATTCTTGCATTTTTTATCTTTTTTTCTGCCAGACGGCGTATTTCCTTTTCAGAAACTTTCTTGCTGCTTTTTTTACCTCTTTTTTTCTCCCACTTATACTCAATCAGTTTGCCATTAGATGCTTTATACACTAATTCATACTTTGTGCTGCCTTTTTTAAGGTCAACTTCATATACCTGTACACCATCTTCTTCATCTTTCTCTGTAAATAAAACTGTAGCACCTTTTACATGCTTTTTAGCAAGCTTCTCTGCCTGTGCAGTGCTTGTAATCTTTTTTGCCTGTACATTGGCAACAGGCAGGACCATGGTACTTAATGCTAATCCCATTGCAATAACTTTCTTATTCATAATTTAACCTCCATTCCACTTTGCATTAATGAAAGCTGTTTAAAATTAATACAACCTGGACCAATAATATTATATCCCTAATTTATCAAATTTCAACATCCTTTTCTTTCCTTCTTGATGCCATAACTGCATTCTGCACCCTGTGCAGTATAATCCTTAAATTATATGGCTTTTCAACAAAATCTGTGGCACCAAGTTCAAACGATTTCTCAACACTTTTTTCACCGCCCTGTGATGTAACAATTACTGGTATATTTTTATACTTTTTATCACTTCCAATATGCCTCATAAGGGTAAAACCATCCATAACAGGCATTACAAGGTCAAGCATTATAACATCAATATCCTTATAATTTTCTTTTATATATTCAAATGCCTGGGCACCATTTTCTTTTTCCACAATTTTGAAATAAGAAGAAAAAGATGTACTTAATATTTTGCGGTTAAGCGCCAGGTCATCAACTATAAGCATAACTCCCTGTGACTTCTTAAATTTAAGTTCACTCATTCCAGGGGCAGAAATTTCATCAATCCTGTCAAGTATATTGTGCCTTAACATATAAGCTTCAAATTCATCCGGCGGCATAGGTTTTGCATAATAATAACCTTGTACAAAATTACAGTCCATATTCCTAAGTATCTGTATCTGTTCTTCTGTTTCTATTCCTTCTGCAACAACTGCATAATCCATCCATTTTGCAAGCCCTATTATAAAGCTTAAAATATTATTGCTGTTTGTACCCATGTCACCCTGCACAAATCCCATATCCAGTTTAAGGATATCAATAGGCAGTTCATTAAGCATATTTAATGAAGAATATCCCGAACCAAAATCATCCATTTCTATTACAAATCCAATAAGTTTAAGCTGTTTAACAACTTCTATAATCTGTTCCGGGTTATCAGTATAAGCTGTTTCTGTAATCTCCAGATGTATATTTTCTGGTTCAAGGTTATGCTTATGTATAATTCCAAGCATTATCTCTATAAAATCCGGATTATAAATATCTGTCCTTGATACATTTACAGATATTGGTACAACCGGATACCCGTTTTTAATCCATGTTTCTATATAGCCACATGTTGTATCCCATACATATTTATCAAGTTCTGTTATAAAACCATTTTTCTCAAAAAGAGGGATAAATTCCGCCGGGTTCATAAACCCTTTTGACGGGTGCTGCCAGCGTACAAGGGCTTCTGCACCTGCAACCCTTTCTGAACCAAGGTCATATTTAGGCTGGAAATATACAATAAACTGCTTTTCCCTGAGTGCATCCTCCATACAGTTAATTATTTCCTGCTCATGCATCTGCTTTTCCCATATTTCCTGGTCATAATATGCAACATACTGGCCATACCTGCCCTTTATAGTTTCAACTGTAAGGATTGCACGCCCAAACATAGCCTGTATCGGCATAGCCCTGTCTTCTATTTTATAAACACCAAACCTGAGCATTATATTCATGTTTACTGGAAAATCATTAATAATCTTTACAACTGATTCAAGGTTTTCATCCAGTGTTTCTTTATCATACTTTAAGAAAAGCACAAAATGTTCTGCTTCCAGACGCCCGCAAAGTTCATTTTTGCTAATAAAATGCTTAAAAACCCTTGCCATATACACAAGAATATTATTGCCTGCATTTTCACCAAATAAGTCTTTAATAAGCCCGAAATTCTCTATATCAGAATATACAATGGCATAATCCGTGGAAGGATTTTCCTCCAGAATCCCTATTGCTTTCTGGCAGAAAACTTCTTCTGAATACACCCCTGTAAGATGGTCTTTCTGTAAATCATTTGCCATAGAGGCATTTTCATTCAGTTTTATAATATTATCAAGCCGCTTCTTCACTATTACCGGGCTATATGGCTTATAAAGAAAATCACTTGCACCAGCTGATAGTGCGTTAATCTCCGTTTCTTCACTTTCTGTATCAGCAGTCATTATAACAGGTATCTTTGAAAGATTTTCCTTTTTCTTCATAAAACGGAGCATCTCTTCCCCATATGTCCCATCTGAAGTGATATCCAGAATAACAGCCACAATCTTTCCAGGATTTGAATTTAGTATTTCGTATGCTTCGCTGGTATTTCCTGTATCTATAATATCATAATAATCTTCCAAAAAACCAGCGATATTCCCCCTGTCACTGCTACTATCATCAACTATAAGGACTGTCCTTGTACTTGCCATTATCCCACCTCCACGGATAGTTCTTGTAACAAAAAAGTTCTTAATACTGCTATTTTACTATATTAAATCCCAAAAATCAACGTTATAGCCATTAATCTGATAACAATATCCGGTCATTATCCAGGTTTTTGCCTGCATTATCTTTAAACTTATTAAGCAAATCTTCAACTGAAAGCCTGCTACGCTCTTCACCTGATACATCAAAAACTATATTTCCAGCATCCATCATAAGTGTACGGTTGCCAAGTGTTAATGCCTGGTGCATATTGTGTGTTACCATAAGGCATGTAATTTTGCGCTCTGCAACAATATTTTTTGTAAGCCCCAGCACTTTCTCTGCGGTAGCCGGGTCAAGTGCAGCTGTATGTTCATCTAAAAGCAAAAGCTTTGGCGTAACCATAGTTGCCATAATAAGGGTGAGCGCCTGCCGCTGCCCGCCTGATAAAAGCCCCGCCGGCTGCTTCATCCTGTCCTCAAGCCCCATATCAAGCATCCTTAAATGTTCTTTAAACATTGCCTTGTCTTTCTTGCTGACCCTTGAAAAATAACCATGCCTGCCTTTTGATGCCCTTAAATATGCAAGTGCCATATTTTCCTCAATGGTCATATGTGGTGCGGTTCCCAGCATAGGGTCCTGGAAAAGATGCCCTATTTCTTTACTTCTGAAATACTCTTTTTTAAATGTGATATCCTCGCCATCAAGTATTATTTCACCTGAATCCACATAAAATACACCAGTAACTGCATTAAACATAGTAGACTTGCCAGCACCGTTGCTTCCTACAATAGTGGCAAAATCACCATCTGCAAGTGAAAGGCTAAGACCCTTTAACACCCTTTTTTCATTAACCGTGCCCGCATTAAATGTCTTATAAATATTTTTTAATTCAAGCAAATTAAGCCGCACCTCCCTTTTTACGCCTTGCCATCTCCGTATATTTGCGTTTTGTAAACCTTGCATTTTCTTTTATATAAGGAAATGCAATGGCTACAGCCACAATTAATGCTGATACAAGCTTAAGGCATTCAGCAGGTACATTTAACCTTATTGCAACCGCAACTATAAAACGGTACAGGCAGCTTCCAAATATTACACCTGCAACCCGCTTTGCAACTGGCCCTGTACCAATAAGTGTTTCGCCAATTATAAGGCTTGCAAGGGCTATTGTAACCATGCCCGTACCAAGGTTTATATCACATGACTTCTGGTACTGGGCAAGTATGCCGCCTGAAAGTGCAGTAAGCGAACCAGAAATACATAAACCAACAGTTATTGTAAACTTAGGGTTTATACTTGATGCCTTTACCATGGCAGCATTATCACCTGTGGCACGTATTGAAAGCCCCAGGCGTGTACCAAGAAACAATGTAACAAGCACTGCTGCCACAAGTATAAGTACAATTAAAAGCAAAAGCTTATACCATCCGCCCGTAACAAGGCTGCTTTCCCCAATAAAATCCCTTGCCATTGTAAATATGCTGTCACACTGGAATAAATTCAGGTTGGCAGAAAATCCCATTGCCGCTATATTAACCGTATAAAGACCTGTATTAACTATAATCCCTGCAAGGATAGACTCCACACCAAGCCTTGTCTGCAAAAATGCTGTTATAAAACCTGAAAGCACCCCTGCGCCCATTGCAGCAAAAAGTGCAAGCACAGGGTGTCCGCTTATAGTAACTGATGCTGCAACTGCACAGCCAAGTGTAAAACAGCCATCAGTAGACAAATCTGCAATATTTAATATTTTAAAAGATATAAAAAGTGCAAGCACTACAAGCGAATATATAAATCCAAGTTCAAGGGCACTTTGCAGTATAGAAACCGTAAATATCTGAGACATAAAAATCCCCCTATTCAAACTCCTCGGCTGTCTTAGTTTCAACCAGCTTTTCACACATTCCTTCAAATGCACTGTAATCAATGCCTATAGCTTCTGCTGTTTCTGTATTAACAGTTGCAATACCATTATCAAGAATCTTTACAGGAGTTTTGGCTGGCTCTGCGCCATTTACAAGTATATCTGATGCCATATCCGCTGTTTCTGTACCAAGTTCTTCATAATTCACGCCATAACCACAGAAAGCCCCGTTAAGTGCAAAAGAATCCGCCCCGCCATAATGAGGAATTTTAGCATCAATAAACTTTTCATATATTGCAAGTTCTGCTGTCATTACAGTATTATCCGTAGGTGTAAATACCGCATCTGCCTTTGAAGCAATAAGCGCTTCTGCTGCAAGGCTTATTTCATCATTATTTGTACCCGTCTTTTCAACTACCTCTATCCCCTTTTCCCCGGCAAACTTTTTCGCTTCTTCTACAGGGTTCTTAGAAGAATCCTCACTGTTATTATAAAGAATCCCAAGAGTCTTTACATCAGGATTTGCAGCAAGCATAAGTTCCATAACTGCATTTGTATCAAGTGCATCACTTGTCCCTGTAACATTAGAACCAGGAGCATCAAGACTTGCCACAAGCCCTGCGGACACAGGGTCAGAAACTGCCGAAAATACAACCGGTATCTGGTTATCCTCCGTTGCAGACTGTGCAAGAAGTGCAGCAGGTGTAGCAATAGGGATAATAATATCCACTTTATCTGCTACAAGCTCTGCAAAAATCTGGTTTAATGTAGTCTGGTCAGCCTGCCCGTTAAATGTATAATCTGAATAATCAAAATTTACCCCAAGTTCTTTTCCTTTTGTATCAAGTTCTTTACAAATTGCTTTCTGTATCTGGTTTAATGATGCATCATCAACATACTGTACAATCCCTACCTTATAAGTTTTGCCTGCATCAGAAACCTTGCCAGAAGAAACACCAGAGCCTGAATCTGTACCAGCATCACTCCCACAGCCAGCTACACCAAACATTGCCACCATTCCTATAATTGCCATTAAAAGTTTTTTCTTCATATAATTTTCCTTCTTTCTATAAATTCTTATAAATTATAATTTTATAATGTATGCAATCAAAGCACATATTATCTGGAATATAATATACCTGAATACAACCTGTGTATCAGACCAGCCCTTATTCTTCCTTGCATGGTCATGCAGGGGGGTTCTTGTATTTACAAGTATTGAAACTTTTAAAAACCTCTTTAAAGCTACTTTTACAAGCCCAATCCCGCCATCAACTATAAGAACAAGTGCCAGAAGTATATAACTAAAAGGATGCCCCGTTTTCATTGCAATTAAAGCTATATAAAAACCAAGCGCCCTTGAACCAGCGTCGCCCATAAGCATACTGCTTGGCGTTGAATTAAAATAAAGGTATGCAAGAAGGACTGAAACAAATATAAAACCTGTAATCACATAATTCCCAAGTTCCTTTGCATATATTACCGTAAATGAAGATATCACAACACAACAAAGGCTTGCACAAAGCCCGTCAACACCATCATTGCAGTTTGTTACATTTATAGATACCCAGATAAGCACAATACCAAGTATATAATAAACCGGCACAGGGATATCAAGTACAAAAGACCCTATATGGACTGCCAGCAAATCTGGGTTATAATTTATAAATGTCCACATTGCCATTATTGATATAACCAGGTCAATAAGACCTTTCTTATACTCATTCCACGGTGTCTTTGCTGCATCATCAAGATATCCGCTAAGCATTACTGCAAGTATAAGTATACAGTATATTATGTACTCCCTGTCTACAGGCATGAACAACAGCGAAGATATTATAAATACTATTACAAATGTAAATCCTACACCCCTTGTCTTTCCTTTTGAAAGTGCGCCATTTACAGCAAACTCCCTGCCATGGTCAACAGGCAGGAACGGGAAAGGGAAGGCAAGGCCGGCAAATGTAAGCACAAATGCTACAAGAATGCCAGCAACAGCTATCTGGTTCGGGTCCAGAAAATCCTTTAAAATATTGTACATCTTTAGCCTCCTGAAAATATAAACATATTAATATCTATTAAAGCAACGCTTTTCTATTATAGCAAAGCATAAGAAAATATACAAGTTTTGAAAAATTTGCAACTAATAAAATATTATGTTACAATAATGCTGCAATTTCCATTAAAATTTATAATGAGGTGTGATAATTTTGGAATTTAATATAAGAAAACTTGACAAAAACTTCGCAGATGAATATATTGATTTTTTTGACAACAGGGCTTTTTCTGATGAAAGCGCAGAAAAAGGCTGTTATTGTGTCTGGCACCACTGGACAGATAAACATGAGTATGAACGCAGTCTAATGCCAGATAATGAAAAACAATACTGTAAAAGAAATTATGCAAAAAAACTTATACAAAATGGCATATTAAATGGATTTGTGGCACTTTATAATAACCAGATTACCGGATTCTGCAATTCAGATATAAAAGATAATTATTTCCGGCTGGACAGGGAAAATTTTCCTGATAGCTGGAAAGATACAAATGTTAATGACAAAATACTTTCTATTGTATGTTTTATTATTGACCCTGGTATGCGTAAAAACGGAATTGCAAAAGCTTTATTAAATTATGCCTGCCAGTATGCCAAAGAACATGGATATGACTATGTAGAAGGATATCCATCACAAGGGAAATTTAATATAAAAAACTGTTGCGGTCCCGTTTCAATGTATACCAGCCTTGGATTTGAAATTATTGATATCACTGGTGGAGTTATTGCAAGAAAAAAGGTTAAATAATAATATATTCATTCAGATGTAATTACTAAAATACATTTTTATTATTGTTTTTAAATCTTTCTTAAACCTGTTAGTTGCTTTTACTGTGTACATTCTTCTTCCACCTCTTTTAACAATTCCTGGAAGCTGTTATAACTTTTAAAACATTCTGGATGTTCTTTCATAACCTCTGCTTCTGCCATTGCTTTTAGTGTTTCCATATTCGGCACTTCCAAAGTTGGCTGGAATGGCAACCCTTGTTCCCTGATTGCCTGTTTTGAATTTCCCAATTTTTTCAGGACAATAGTCTGCCAGCCCATTATAAATCTATGCAATCCATGTAATTTACACAATATCTTTCCTTGAAAACCATAGCACATTTAAAAAATTATAAATAACCAGAAACCCTGTCCCAATCCCAAGTACAAACCAGATAGCATCCCAGTCCATGCCAAGGTACAGGTTTGATATATTTGTATTAATATAATATTTAGCTATATTAAAATCTGTATGGAAAATTTTTTGTACCAGTCCTGAAAAAAATATACCAAAACCAAACAGCCCGCACATTCCTATCGTTATTGCTGCGGCTGTACTTTTAGTAACTTCTGTT
>DKYP01000164.1:10657-10905 GCA_002499945.1 Lachnoclostridium sp. UBA7097 | reverse complement strand
GCTGTACTTTTAGTAACTTCTGTTATAAGTAAAAGCCCGCTTATAAAAGCCATATAAAGCAGATATTCAAGTACAAAAAATCTAAGTGCATCTGGTATAAGTTTTACACCAAAATCAATGTCTGCACCTATAAGCCAGCCGCATTTAAATGCTGCAAACTCAACAACCATATATCCAGCCATGCACACAAATGTATAAATACCAATTACCACCAGCTTTGAAAAGAAAATATTATACCTGTGTTTTGT
>DKYP01000164.1:0-10299 GCA_002499945.1 Lachnoclostridium sp. UBA7097 | reverse complement strand
TACAGCACCTATAAGTATAAATAAAAGTAAAATCCCGCTTCCCAGTTCCTCACAATACAGATAAAGATAATCCATTAAATTGCCATCTGTATCTACAGGTGTGCTTACATAAATCCCTATATTAGCGGACATCTGTGAACCAAACTCATAGCCTGCATCATAAACATCATTATTTTCTTTATTATCTTCTGCTTCTTCTATTGCTGCTTTTTCCTGTAATTCCTTTTCCTCTTCTGGTGTTAATTTCCCACTCTGGTCTGGTTCCCATATACCAGCTTTTTTCTGTTCTTCTATTGCCTTTTTCTTCTCCTCCTGGTCATATGCAGACATACAGCCATTTAAAACTGAAAACCCCATTAATAGGCAAAAAACTATTATTGCACTTTTTGTATGGACCAGCCTGAATAAATTCATTCTTATAAGATTAAGCATTTTTATACCTCCTGTTAGTACAGGGAATAACTTCCCCTTTTTCGTATTTATTATAATACACCTGTAAGTATAAGAAACTGCCAAAAAAGGTTAAAGAAAAGTTAAAGAAATCACATTAATTCTGGAAATATATAACAAACCTTACTACAAACAGGCCTTCTTCTATCATTGTGCTTATCTTTCCTCCCATTCTTTCTGAAAGCTCCCTTGCCACTGAAAGCCCAAGCCCTGTTGAACCTTTTCCCCTTGCAGCATCTGCTTTATAAAATCTGTCAAAAACCTGTGAAATATCTATTTCCCCAGGATTTTTTATACTGTTTTTACAGGAAAATTCAACACAATCATTTTTAACTTTATATTTTATATCAATCTTTCCATCTCCATGTAATACTGCATTTTTTAATATATTTGAAAGCAGCCTTTTAACTGCCATATCATTACAAAGCACTTCTGCTGGTTCTTCATCTATATCAACTTCTGTCCTGATATTTTCTTCCTTAAATATACTATAAAATGAAAATAATGTACCAAGTACAATTTTTGTAAAATTATATTTATCCAGTTCCAGCACATATTCTTCATTCTGGAGTTTTGTATACATAAAAAGTTCTTCTAAAAGTTCCGTAAGTTCTATAATTTTTTTATTAATTACCCTATTGTACTTTTTCTTTTTTTCTGCGTCAGTTTCATTTTCTAAAAGTTCAAAAAAACCTTTAAGTGAAGTGAGTGGTGTCCTTATATCATGTGAAATGCCAGCCAGTGCTATTTTAAGCCGTCTGTCTTTTTCCTTTAAAATATTTTCTTTGGTTTTATGCTCACTGCACATAAGGTTTATTAGATTTGTAAGTTTTAAAACTTCCCGTTCTGTTATATCATTATAAATAATTTTATTGGTATCATTTTCCCTTATAAATACTATCTGGCGGCAGATATCCATTATCTGCCGCCTGTATAAAATATATTTCACCAGTATAATTATTAATAGTATGCTTAACAAAATGATTACCGCAATAAGTTTTATTTCCATATTATTCCACCATTTATACAATATCTTTTCTGGAGAACCATAAAACATTTAAAACATTATAAATAATAAAAAATACTATTCCAATGCAAAGTGCAAGAATAACAATATCCCTGTCCATTCCAAGGTCCAGGTTTGATATATTTGTACTGATATAATATTTAGATATATCAAAGTCTGTACTAAAAACTTTCCGTACCAGCGCCGAAAAAAATATGCCAAACCCAAGCATTCCCAGAAGTCCTATAGTTATTGCTGTTGCTGTACTTTTAGTAACTTCTGTTATAAGTAAAAGTCCTCCTGTAAAAGCCATGTAAAGGATGTATTCCAGGGCAAAAAATCCAAGTGCCTCTGGTATATGTTTTACACCAAAAGCAACATTAAACACCTCTGGTATATAATTTATACCCAGGTTAATTTTAACACCTATAAGCCAGCCGGCTTTATATGCCACAAATTCCACCACCATATAACATACCATGCATACAAAAGTATAAATGGCAATTACAACCAGTTTTGAAATTAAAATATTATACCTGTGTTTTGTCTGTCCTGCAATATTTTTTAAAAAACCATCCCTTTCATCACCCCGGAAAAATATTACAGCACCTATAAGTATAAATATAAGTACTATCCCGCTGCTTATTTCCTCACAATACATATAAATATAATCCATTAAATATCCATCTGTGCTTTCAGGCGTATCTATATAAATTCCTATAGGATTATCGCCCTCTTCCTCTGTAATCCCTTCTTCTGGTTTACTTTCCTGTAATTCTGTTTTTCCATCCATTACATCCTGCATCTGCTTCTTATCATATACAGATTCAAAACTGCTTAAAGCTGCAAACCCCATTAATAGGCAGAACACTACTATTACACCTTTTGTATGGATTAACCTGAATAAATTCATTCTTATAAGATTAAACATTCTGTACACCCCCTGTTAATTCAAGAAAGTAATTTTCCAGGTTTTCCTGCACTGTCTTTATTGAACTTACTATACAGCCGCCTGTTACAAGCCCGCTGTTAAGTTCTCCAAGCCTTTCTAACTGTTCATAAATATGGACCTTGCCATCTTCCATAACACGGTAATTGCTAAATCCAAGCTTTTCAATAATGGTACATGCTTTTGCGCTGTCATCTGTTACAATTTCAATATAATCATTACATTTTGCAGAAAGTTCTTCCCTTGAAAGTTCCTGTACAAGCTTTCCATTATTTATAATTCCAAATGTATCCGCAATCTTATAAAGTTCTTCAAGAATATGGCTTGAAATCATAATGGACATATTTCTTTCAGTCTTTAATTTAAGCAGCATATCCCTTACTTCTGCAATCCCCTGCGGGTCAAGCCCGTTAATAGGCTCATCCAGTATAAGAAGGTCAGGCCCTCCAACAAGCGCCAGTGCAATTCCAAGCCTTTGTTTCATTCCAAGGGAATATTTTTTAACCTTCTTTTTACCAGCATCCTTAAGCCCTGTTATTTCCAGAAGTTCCTCCGCATATCCCTTCTTATAAATTCCAAGTGCATAACACTTGCATTTAATATTATTAATGCCGTTAAGGTTGGGAAAAATCCCAGGTTCTTCAATCAGATTGCCAATCCTTGACCTGTGTACATTAATATCACTCCCTTTTGCCCCAAATAATTCTATCTCCCCGCTTGTAGGCATTGCAAGGCCGCACACCATTTTCATAAATGTAGTTTTGCCAGCCCCGTTCCTTCCAATAAATCCATAAATTTCACCACGTTTAATATGCAGGCTTACATTATTTACTGCAAGATGCTTTGAATATTGTTTACATAAATTCCTGGTATCCAGTACATACTCCATAACTTTCCTCATTTCTGCGCTTATACGCTAAATTATTTTTATCCTTTTTATAAGGCATGGTTATCTTACATTTATTATAATACACCTGCAAGTATAAGAAACCGCCAAAAAAGTTTAAAGAAAAGTTAAAGAAATTATTATACAGTTGCAAGTTTAAACCCAAGCCCCCAGACAGTTTCTATATATTCTATATCTGTAACCTTTTTAATTTTCTGTCTTATATTGCTTATATGTACATTTATCGTTTTGTCCTCCCCTATATAATAATCGTCCCAGGCATATTCATAAATCTCATTCTTTGAAAAAACCTGTCCAGGATGGCGCAGTAAAAGTTCTATAATCTTTAACTCATGTACAGTAAATGGAATATTTTTTCCATTTATGCTTACCTGCTTCTTTTGCATATCATACTTAAGATTATTAAATTCCATAATCATGTTGTCCTTGTTATCCATTTTATTATCACGTAACTGTACAAGCACCCTGGCTTTAAGCTCTTTAAGTTCAAATGGCTTAACCATATAATCATTAGCCCCAAGTGTAAGCAAATCTACCTTTGTGTCCAGTTCATCTTTTGCAGAAAGCACAATAACAGGTACATTGCTGTTTTTCCTTATACTTTTTAAAACCTCATCACCAGGCAGGCCTGGAAGCATTAAGTCAAGAATAATTAAACCAAACTGGCAGCTTCCGGCATGAAGAAGCGCCTCTGTCCCTGAAAAAGCACTGGTACAATTATATCCTTCATTGCTAAGGGTTTCATATATCATCTGGTTTATATTATTATCATCTTCAACTATAAGTATTTTTTCCATTGATAAAACCTCACATTAAATTTACATTTTCCAATATTTATTATATATTTATATGATGTAAAACTCAATAGATTTATCCTTCCATATATGCTATAATTACAATAAAAAGGAGTGTTTATTTATATGGGGAAGTACAATTTTGAAACAGCAGATTTTAATTCAGAATTATGGGAACAGTTACGCGGGGCTTATGGAAATATACAAGAGGACATTGCGCCCCTGATGGCAGATACACCAGAAGTACCTGATAATGAAAAGACACTTAGTCCATATGCATCATTTGAAAGTGATTATATGATTGCTTTTGATAATATCTTACAGCAGCTGTCCCACCAGATGAGTTTTTATAATGCATCTTATATTGCCCTGCCATACCTGGCAAATGCATTTAATTACTGGTATGAAAAAGATGATTTTGTAATGCAGGTTTTATTCTTAGTTAATACAGGCGTAATTGTTTCAACTGATAATGAAGATAACCACCAGTATAATAATGATATAACAGACACTATTCCAGAAAATATTATGGAAAGTTATAACCAGAGTATCCTTTTCTTTAAAGAAAAAGCAGAAGAATTTTTAATAAACAGACTGGACATGCTTAAGCAGTTTGAACCAGATACAGTATCATATATATGCATATCACTTCTTGCACTTGTTGGCAAAAGGGAACATTCCTTTGTCCTTCTTCTTGAAAATTTCAGCCAGTGCCCTGTTGTCTGTGAAAACTGCAGTTTCTTCTTAGAGGAGATTGAGCTTGATGATGATATAGAAAACCCAGAAATAAATGAGGAATTAAATTCAATGATTACACCTGCCCCGTCTGTAATTGGGGAATGGGATAAAAAATCCCTTGATAATACATATATGTGGCTAAGCAATGTACTGCACATTGCAGGCAGTGATTATGATGCAAAGAAACTTTCTTATTTTTATGGTACATTTACCTGTCCCGAATGTGGCACTAAATCAGGTCCTGTAATAGATGTGTGTATGAAAGCACTTATGGGGTGTTAATTATTATACTGCACGCTAGAAAGATTTACCATGCAGTATAATCAGATGCTCACGGCCGCATAAGGAATTATGCCGCTTTGCGGCTGCGGCCGGCGCAATACTCAACTGTCGGTTTCACCGGCGTTGAGTATAATATATTTTTTATATAAATCATTTTCCATGCATAAAGACATGGAAAATGATTTAGTTTTTTTCTTCTTCCCCTTCATATGAAAGCACAATTTTTAAAAGCCTTATCAATTCTTCTGTATCTTCCTGTCCCAGTATTTTAAACAGGCCCTGGTATTCTTTTCTTATATACTCCCTTTTTTTACATGCTTCCTCCCTGCCGCTTTCTGTTATACAGACCACTACACGCCTTCTGTCCTCATCACTGCGCACCCTTTTTATAAAACCTTTAGTTTCAAGACTGTTAAGTATATCTGTCATGCGTCCCGGCACAACATGCAGCTGTTCTGTAAGAAGCCCTGCACTGGCTTTATCATGTACATACATAAGATAACGCAGGACACCATATTCACCACGTATACTATCAAGCACAGTCCTGTTCATCCTTCTGTTTAAAAGTTCCGCCAGCAGATTATATAATTCCTCGCCTAAGTTTTCATCCCTTTTATCCATAAGCAGTACCATTAAACCTTTCATAACAAATAGGCAACAACAATTTACTACATATAAATTATACCAGTCTTTCTAACAAATACAACATAATTTTTTAATTTGAGTTTCCTCATCTTTTAATTATAAATGTAATTTAAACTATCATATAGGATGTATATAACTTTTTTTATATAAATTTTTCCCCAGCCATACCAATAGAACCCTGTTAAAAATGAGGCTTGATTACATTTAAGTTTTAAAAAATGGGGAAACTTAAATTCATAAATAATATTGCCAGGCAATGAAAAATGTGATATATTGCCAATATGGGAAACCATAGAGCCAAAGGCGGCTTTACCCCTCTTTTTTATCCGGAGGGTTCAAATAGCCCTCCAGACCACAAGGAAAGGAGGGTGATAACAATGTATGTTACATATCAGGATTTAATTCAGATAGGTATACCCGTTGTTGCCCTTGCTAATTTGTTTTACCAGATTTACAAGGGAAAAAAGAAATAGCCGCCACTATTGCCAGTAGTGACGGCTGACCCTTTTCGGAGGGTTTAGCATAGTCAATCCGGGATAGAGCCGTTTCTATGGCTTTCCCTTTTCTTATGCCTCATAATATCACATCCGGCTTAAAAATGCAAGGAAAAATTTTCTTTTGAATTTCCCTGTTTTTTAATTATAAGTGTAATTTAAACATGGTAAAGAAAATATTATGACAAATTATATACAGTTTGGTTTATAAATAAAAAAAGTGCATAGAACACCTTACTCTCAAGGTATTCCTTCAGCAAATCTTTGTTCTTGCAAATACGTATTGTTTCAAGGATTGCTTTTTTATTCTGCCATAAAACAGGTTTCCATGCCAGAAGCCAGCAATTATTCCGTAAAAGGGGTACTTTGGACCCGCCAGTGCTTAAATCCCGTATTCAATGCTTCAAAAAGTTTCTTTTGAAGCATAGGGATTTTATGCACTGTTGCGTGGTCCACCGTAGCGCAAGCGTACCCCTGTACGGAAAATTCTGGCTCTGGCACAGAAACCGTCCGTGTATATGTATATAAACACAAGATAACTTAAAATCATCTTACCTTTTAATTTATAAAACAGACGTGATTTTTCATTGATAAAAATAATATTTCGCATTGCTAAATATCCATATCTCTGTTATACTACCCTTATAAGTATTATATTTTTTAAACATATATTTCGCATTGCGAATTATTTTGCAGCATTTCTGCAGAAAGGGGTTTACTATGATTACATTATCCAACACCAAAACCGTATATGATTTAGTACAAAACGCTGGAAAAGAATATGGCGCCAAAACTTTTATACGTTATGAAAAGAACTATATTATGTACGAAAAGACTTATAAAGAACTGGCAGATGACAGCCATGCCATAGCTGCATGGACAGAGGAACAAAGCAAAAAAGCAGGCCATAAAATCCATGCTGCCTTTCTTGGAAGGTGCAGTTATGAATATCTTGCCGCCCTGCTTGGCGTTACTGGTTCAGGCGCTGTTTCCATACCACTTGATATACAGTTAAATAAAGAAACATTTATTGACAACCTTAACCGTTCAGACACTGATATACTTTTCTTTGACTGGGAATTCCGTTCACAGGCAGGTTTTATTAAAGAGAAATGCCCAGGGATTAAAGAATTTATCTGTCTGCAGAAAGTTAAACAGGAAGCTTCTGTTTCATTAATTTTAAAACAATATAATGGCACTTCATATGCATCTGATGCAAAACCTGAAGACTGTGGCATAATTATATTTACCTCGGGAACTACGGGCAGGGGCAAGGGTGTTATGCTTTCCAACCAGAACATTATTGACAATACATTCTGTACAACTGAGAAAAAAGACCAGAGTGCCGAATTATATATGAATGTGCTTCCAATACACCATATATTCTGTATTAATGGTGATGTAATGATTGTTATAAGGTATGGAAGTTCACTCTGCTTATGTCCTGATATCTCTAAAATGCTCCATTATATAAAATTATTTGAGCCTTCCGGCATACGCCTTGTCCCAATGATGGCAAAAATGATTTACAATAAAATTGCAATAACTTTAAAACAGAACAAAGGGATGACGGAGCAGGAAGCAAAAGAACTTGTACTTGGCAAAAGGCTCCACAGAATTGTAAGCGGCGGCGGATATCTTGCCCCAGACCTTGCAGAAAACTTTGCAAAGCTTGGCATAGAGATTGGACAAGGTTATGGAATGTCTGAATGTTCACCTAAGATTTCATCACCTGATTATAGCAGGCCTGATAAACGTGCATCTGTTGGAAGAATTGTTGATGGCTGCCAGGTACGCATTGTTGATGGGGAAATACAAGTTAAAAGCCCTTCCGTAATGATGGGGTATTATAAAGACCCTGAACAGACAGCAGAAAGCATTACAAAAGATGGCTGGCTCTGTACAGGCGACCTTGGTTATGTAGATGAGGAAAATTTCCTTTTCCTTACAGGCCGCAAAAAGAACCTTATTATATTAAGCAATGGTGAAAATGTATCACCAGAAGGAATAGAAAACCTGTTTGACAATGACCTTCTAATATCTGATATACTGGTATACGGCTCTGGTAATACAATAGCTGCTGAAGTTTATCCTAATTATGAATATGCACAAGCCAATGGAATTGATGATATTGAAGCAGAAGTACAGAAAATAATTGCATCACATAACAGCAGCCTTCCATCATATTCCAAAATTTCAAACTGCCATATAAGAAAACATCCTTTTGAAAAAACATCTTCTAAAAAGATTATACGTGATAAATATTTTGAAGCTAAGGAAAATGAAAAGCAGGCAGAAGGCAATATTAAAAAACCAAAAAATGAATTCCAGCAGAAACTTTATAATTTGCTTTCTGATATTATGGGCAATAAATTATTTGGAATTGATTCAAACCTTTACAATAACGGGCTTGACTCCCTTGGAAGTATCCTTTTTATAGAAGAATTGCATAAAAAGCTTGGTGAAAATATTAATCTTACAGACCTTATGGAGAATAACACAATTCTTAAACTTGAACAGTATTTTGAAAATAAAAGAAACTCTTCAAAAACTGACTTAAGCACCAGAGATGTTTACCCTCTTACAAATATGCAAAAATACTTTGCATATATAATAAAAGGCAATACAACCAGTAACCTTCCATTTACATTCAGGCTTGGTGACAGTGTAGACCTTGATAAGTTAAAAAAGGCTATAGAAGGCACAATAAATGCGCATCCTGGATTAAAGGCAATTATAAAGTTTGATACAGACAGCTACAAAGTATTCCGTGATGATACAAGGGAAATTAATATACCTGTAATTAACCTTACTGAAGCAGAATGGGAAGAAAAGAAAAAAGAAATATTAGTTCCATTTGCTTATAATGCTGATGATAATTTATTCCATATTTACATATTCCAGACAGAGAAAGCCAAGTATCTTTTCTTTGATGTTGCGCATATTATGGGTGATGGCGTAACAATGAATATACTTCTTGAAGATGTAAATAAACTTTATAATGGTGAAGAAATAGAAAAAGAAACTTATACATTTTATGAATATATCCTTGAAGAAATGGACAGGGAAAAACTTGGTGTACGTGGACGGGACACTAATTATATAGAAAGGCTGCTTAACGGGATAAAACTTAGAAGAAGCATTTTAAATAAAAAAGAAAAATGTGATTTTACAGATGGCACTAATGCAGTTATAAGACAGCGTTTTGAAAGGCTTACACGCAAAAAAATATTATATTTCTGCAAACAGAACAATGTATCTGAAAATGTTGTGTTCCTTACTGCATTTAATTACTGTATAAGCCTTTTCAGTGACGAACCAGATGTATTTGCCAACAGCATACACAGCGGAAGGACAGACAGCCGCTGGGCACGTATTGCAGGACCTTTATTCCTTACTTATTATTACAGGTATACCAAAGTCCCACATGAAAGGGTAGTACCGCTGTTACAGAAAACAGGAAAGCAGATAATGGAAACAATGAAATGCCAGATTTCCGCACCACGTGAAAGTGAAATGTTTTTACAGTTCCAGGGGGATATAATAAACATTGGTGAAATAGGCGGCGCTAAAACTGAAAAAATACATTTACAGCTTGACTCCCTTCCATTCCATATGCAGATAATGAATGACGACAAAGGCTATTTTATGGAACTGCGTTACTGGGAAAACAGGTTTGACAAAAAACAGCTTGAAATATTCCTTATATGTTATGAATGTGTAGTAGCAGCAATGCTTGAAGAACGTTCTGTAAGAAGGCTTAAAAGGCATATGCCAGAAGAAGTGTATCCAAAACATTTCTATATAGAAACAGAAACATTAAACAAAGAAGCAGGCACAAATCTGGTTACAACAGATAAAGATAATGTAAAGGTATATGTACTTGATGAGGGATACCATAAAAAGCCATATGGTGCATGGGGGCCATTATTTATAATGGATGTACAGCCAGAAAATATAACTGAAGAATTACAAAACCCATATGGCGAAGGTACTTTATACAACACAGGCAGAATTGCAAGAATACTTCCAGA
>DKYP01000114.1:35040-39860 GCA_002499945.1 Lachnoclostridium sp. UBA7097 | reverse complement strand
GAAAATCTTAACGGTCGTCAGTATGATAGTTTTATAAATTCTTTGTTTATGTAATATATTTTAACATTCCGTCAATAAAGTCAAGCCCTGATTTATAAAGCCAGTATACAAGGACTACTGCAAGCAGCAATACAAGTGCCTTGTACATAATATAACCGATTATAAAGTTTTTCTTATGCGCTGGTGTCTTTTTCCGTATTAACAGTGCAAGCATATAGAAAAAACCAAATACCGGGATATTAAGCCAGCATATTGTCTGGAACCATGAACTTGCTTCCGCAAAGCTTGCCTTTCTGCGCCTGGCGGGTTTTCTTTCTGCCCTTACAGGTGCTTCTGTATAAAACTGCTCTTGTGTTTCCTGTATAATATCATCCTCTGGTATAATAATATTATTATCAAAATCTATATCTTTATAATTTACAGTATCCTCATTCTGGCTTTTAATATCCTGTCCATTATACAATTCCATTACTTCTTCAAGAGACATTTTGCCAGATTGTGTTTTTTGATTATCTGTAGCCATTCCCCAGCTTCAGCCCCCTCTCTCTTCCCAGTCCCTGTACCGCCTAGACTTCTGGTTCTTCCGTCCCATCTGGCTCATCCGGTTCTTCAGATGGTTTTACAGGTACTGGCGTATTAGCCTGGACAGGATTACTATATTCCTCATATGTAGGCAGCGACCTTATTTCATCTTTGTACTGGTCATACAAATCCTTTAATGAGCTATATTCACTATAACCAGAACATGCATCCAGTGCTTCCTTTGCTGCCTTAATTAATTCTTCCATATCCGAAGGCTGGTACTGGTGGCCATGGAGGCGCTTTATCCTTGTCCTTGCAAGATTTACAGCGGTTTTATGCTCATAATCTTTTCTTGCTGCCTCTGACTGGTGCTCTGCTTCTTCTGCAAGGCGTGTATTTTCCTCTGCCTGCTGTTTTTCATATGCTTTTACAACTTTAGCCCACTCAGTAACTTCCTTTTTAAGGGAATTGTATTTATTCTTCAGGCGCTTTGTAAAGCTTTTCCTTGCATCATCATCAACAACACTGGCGACCATATCCCTGGTTTTAATATACTTGTCCTCAAATTCATAGTAATCCGCAAGTTTTTTAATAGTAATCTTTTCAAATTCCTTTAGTTCTTTCTTTACCTCCTGCTGGTATTCTTTATCCTTTAATACCTTTGCATCTTCTGCTTTTTCTTCAAGTATTACTGTTGAAAAATAATCCATCCCTGGCTCACGCTTTTTCTCTGGTGTTACTGCTGTCCCTTCAATTATATCACCCTTGCTGTCATATTCTGCCATGCGTATTGTGGAAGGCATATCAAAATCAAGCGGTTCAAGCCCTGTATGTATCTTATCCATATAATCTTTCCAGATTACACCAGGTACGGAAGCCCCCGAAGCCCCCGGCATAGCCCTTGGCGTATCATAACCTGCCCATACCACAGTTGTATAATACTTTGTATAACCACAGAACCATACATCTTTGCTTGAATTAGTAGTTCCTGTCTTGCCTGCACATATCTGCTTGCCATCAAGTTTAAGTGACTTTCCTGTAGCATAAGGCTCATTTAAAACGCCCTTTAGCACATCTGTCATCATCCATGCGGCATCCTGCGAAAATACCTGTGTTTCCTGGTTATTGTTCTTATATATTGTGCCATCTGATACACGTTCTATCTTTTTAATGCATGTCCTGTCGCTGTAAGTGCCATTGTTGGCAAGTGTACAGTAACCCTTTGCCATATCAACAACACGCACACCCTCTGTAAACCCGCCAAGCGAAAGTGCCATATTGTCATTATCTATATAGCTTATATTACGGAAATGCAGCTTTTCAAGGTAAGACAGCCCATAATCAGGTGTAATTGTTTCAAGCACCTGCCATGCAACTGTATTAAGTGACCTTTCAACCGCTTCCCGGAGCCTTATATCTCCATAATAGCTGCCACCCGCATTGTCAGGACCGTTTTCAAACTTATGGTCATTTACAATTGTAGATGGTGAATATGCACCCGATTCAAAACCTGGCGTATAATCTATAAGCGGCTTTATAGAGCTTCCTGACTGCCTTGCCGAAAGGTATGCCCTGTTGTATTCATCCTTTTTGCCACGCCCGCCTACTATTGCCACAACATAATTAGTATTATTATCAATACATACTGCTGCCCCCTGGAGTGCATATTTGCCTGTGTCAGAATCCTTCTCTGTATTGTATGCAAGCCCTTCATCTACAGACTTCTGAAGGTTTTTCTGCTTCTTCATGTTTATTGAAGTATAAATCTTATATCCCCCGGAACGTATATCCTCACATTTGCTGCCATACACTTCTGAATACTTTTCCCGGTAATTCTGGTAGTCTTTCTTATCCTTAAAAAGGTACTGGAATTCAAAATCCTCTTTTTCCATAAGGGCATTGGCAGCACAGTGTATTGCATAACTTACTACATAATTCTCATTCTTGCCATCTACTGTATACTGTTTCACACGTATCTTGGTCTTAACAGCAGAATTATATTCCTTCTTGTTAATTACACCTTCATCATACATTGTCTTTAATACCCTGTTCCTCTTTTTAAGGGAATCCTTGGGATTTATAACAGGGTCATATGCAGACGGGTTATTAGAAAGGCTTATAAGCAGTGCTGCCTCCTGCGGTTCAAGCTCCGATGCCTCCTTGCCAAAATAATACCTGCTGGCAGCGCCTACCCCGTAGCACCTGTAACCATAATAATTACTGTTGCAGTAAAACTCCATTATCTCTGTTTTAGTAAACTTTGCTTCAACTGTTGGTGCAAGCAGGACTTCTGCTATCTTCCTTGTATAACTTTTATCCTGTGTAAGAAGGTTATTCTTAATTACCTGCTGTGTAATAGTGCTTCCGCCCTGTGTAATCTTCATATTGTTCTTTAAAAGGGCAATGCCTGCACGCAGCGTTGCAACAACGTCTACCCCGCCATGTGTCTTAAAACGCCTGTCCTCAACTGCAATATACCCATCATAAATATATGATGAAATATCATTGATTGGCACATACTTGTACTGGCCTGCATTAACAGAACCAACAACCTTTCCTTTGGAATCATAGACTATTGTATCTTCTTTCATAATAAAGTCTTCTTCACTAAGGTTGGCCATCTTATCAAATACAACTTCCCTTGCCTCCGTAAACATAGGAAGGACTTTGACATACACGCATATGCCTGCAATAATACAGACCGTAATAACAGACGCAAGTATACCCATAACAGTGCCGGCTATGTTGCATAAAACCCCTAAATAGCTACAAATAGTGCCTGCTACAATATGTACCAGATACCCCGCTCCCCTTACAGCCTTTTTAATTACATCCATATAAGCTTTTCCTCCATAAGTTTTAAAATTGCCGGGCTAAAATTTCTTTTTAATTATACAGCCTTTTGGGCATTATGTAAAGACTTGAAGATTTTAAAACACCGGAACAATACTTCATAAAATATTATAAAAATGCATATTTTCTTTATAAATTTTGTGCTCTGCATATTATAATTTTTAATATTAAAAAAAGTGCATGGAATAATTTTTTCTATGCACTAAATTATTATATATCTTTATAAAACTTCTATACCTGCTGCCTGTTTCCTGCCAGTTCTTCCATAAGCACATGTACTGGTACTATCTTGTCTATACGTCCTGCATTTGCCCCTGCAAATACCAGCCCGTTTTCTGTATCTCCATGTACCGCATCAATAAGTGCTTTTGTTATACAATATGGCACTTCAGAGGGATTACATTTTTCAAGGCAGTTAAAGCATTTCTTTACAGGAATTTTATTATTCTCTATATACTGTACAAATTTATTTCTTATTGCCCTTCCTGGCATACCCACAGGGCTGTCTATAATAGTAATATCCTTTTCACTTGCATTTACATAAGCCTGTTTATATCTTTCATCTGCATCACATTCATCTGTAGCAACAAAACGTGAAGCAATCTGTACACCTGATGCCCCAAGTGACAGGGCATGGCAGATATCATTATGGCTAAAAACCCCGCCTGCAATTATTACAGGTATCTTCTGCCCGCATTTATCTTCAAAACCCTTTACAGTTTCTATAATTCTTTTAATCTCCTCATCATAATCCTCATCTGTAATCTGCCCTATTTGTTCCTTTTTAAACCCAAGATGGCCTCCTGCCTTTGGTCCTTCTGCCACTATAAAATCAGCTGCCCTTCCTGCCTTTTTAAGCCAGTTCTGCAATATAACCTTTGCTGCCTTTGCAGATGAAACAATAGGTGCAATTTTACATTTAGAACCACTGGTATACCCTGGAAGATGTACCGGAAGCCCTGCACCTGAAATTATAACATCTGCACCTGCTTCAATAGCTGCTTCTACATGTGCTTTATAATTTTTAAGTGCTACCATAATATTCACACCGACAGGCTTGCCTCCCGATATTTCCTTTGCTTTTAAAATATGTTTACGTATAGCATACAGGTTTGCTTTGTTCTCATCTTTTTCAAAACCTGGTTCATCATAACCTATCTGTGCCGTGGAAATAATGCCAAGACCGCCATTTGCCGAAACAGCTCCTGCAAGATTCCCCCTGCTGATTCCAACCCCCATTCCGCCTTGTATTATTGGATACTTTATTACTAAATCCCCTATAGTTAATTCCTTAAGCTGCATTTAAAATACCTCCTGATATAGTTTCTAAAACTATATTATATCTTACCATTATCTATGTCAAGTATAAACAATTACAACCCGCATCTGTCCATATCACACAGATTTTCATTGCCAGCCCGTCTATACTCACGAACGATTAGATT
>DKYP01000114.1:31947-34739 GCA_002499945.1 Lachnoclostridium sp. UBA7097 | reverse complement strand
CAATATGGGCTGTTCAGAAATTGGAAAATCTTAACGGTCGTCAGTATAATAATTATTTTTTTCATCGTTTATAAAAATTTTGTATAATTTAGCCAAATTGTCTTATTTTTGCCACAAAAACTTGAATGATTTTACTAAATATAGTATAATTTTATTACTAATAAAGGTTTTAGGGATTTAACATATTTTCATATGTATAAATCCGGAGAGGAGAATGTATGAAATACACAAAAAAACTAAAAGGAGTACTTGCATGTTTCCTTTTTGCCATTTGTGCTTTTACTATAATTGCATGTGGCAAAGAGGATTCTGGCAAAACAGACAGCAGCAGTAAAGATTCTGGAAGCACAGGCCTTATTACAGTCGGCTATGTACAGTCTGGTACTGGCGGCGCCTGGAGCCTTGCAAATGTTGAATCTATACAGCAGAACTGTACAGAGGAAAATGGCATTAAACTTATCTATGAATGTGCAGAAGACAGTTTTGAAAGACAGCTGGAAATTGTTAATTCATTTATTGAACAGAAGGTAGACCTTATAAGCTTCACACCTATCGTTTCCGAAGGCTGGGATGATGTCTTAAAAGCAGCAAAAGAAGCAGGGATTCCTGTTATCATTATGGACCGTATGGTAGAAACTGGTGATGACACACTTTTTAACTGCTGGATTGGTTCTAACTTCCTGCTTGAAGGCTACAAAGCCGCCGACTGGCTTATTGATTATATGAAATCCCTCAATTTAAAGAAAGACAAGTTCAATGTTGCACTGTTACAGGGCGCTATTGGTTCAAGTGCAGAAACAGGCCGTACACAGGGTGTTGAGGAAATGTTAAACACAGCTGGCAATTTTAAATTTGTATACAAGGATACTGGCGATTTTAACCGTGCCGGCGGTATCAGGAACATGGAAAAAATCATTAAACAGAAACTGGATATTGATATCCTGATTGCTGAAAATGATGATATGGCACTTGGCGCTATTGAAGTTATGGAGAAAAATGGTATTAAGCCAGGCAAAGATATAGTAATTGTTTCATTTGACGGAATACATGATGCATTCCAGGCAATGATAGATGGCAAGATTAACTGTGTTATGGAATGTAACCCGCTGACAGGGAAGCTTCTTGCCAATGCTGTACAGACAGTAATAAACGGAGACCCTATATCCAAGAAAAATTATGTCTTAGAAGAACTGTTCCCTGCCGATACTGCCGCTGACTACATAGATAACAGGAAATATTAAGGAGGGCGTTATTATGAAACAATTAAATAAGTTAAACAGTATAGCCACCAGGCTGGTTTCCGGCTTTATGGTTGTTATCATCCTGATTATAGCTCTTGGCGTAGTTTCTTACAACGGCTCCTCCACTACCATGTTAAATTCATATAAACAGAATATGGCAGGAACAGTAAATACAACCGCAACATACCTTGAGCTTGGCATGTCACAGGTAAGCTCTGAGGCACAGAAAATCATTGATAACAGCGATTTTTATAACTATTACCGTGGCGCATACAGGAATGACAAGCCACATGAATATATGATGTGGAGTTCCCTCTACAATATAGTGCAGTCTGCTGCAAGTGCCAGTGAATTTATAATGGCAATCTCTGTATTTGGTTCTTATGGTGACGGGATTTCTTCTGCTGGTGATATTGAAACAGGTTTTTACAATACTTTTAAAGGCACAGTCCCAGAAAATACAGAAGACGGCGTATGGATAAGTTCACATGATGAACTTGATGCCCAGTTAAATATTGAAAAAGACCGTTATGCAGTTTCTTATGTAAGGTCATTTACTAATTTTGAAGGATATATTGTAATTGACATTAATGCAAAATCCGTTACAAATGTACTTAAAAACCTAAGCCTTGATGAAAAAAGCATTATTGGCTATGTTTCACCTGACGGTTCAGAAATATTAAACACTGATAAAGAGGAAAATGTTTTCTCAAGCCAGGATTTCTATAAAGAAGCAGTTTCTGGCAATTCAAACTTATCAATAGTAAATTACCAGAACCAGAAATACCTCTTTACATTCTCACATATTGCAGATACCGGTTCAAGTGTATGCTGCCTTGTGCCACAGAAGGTTATGTTAAGCCAGGCTTACACAATACGTAACATGACCATTGCCATTACAATTACAGCAATTATCATTGCATTTTTAATTGCACTTTTCCTTGCAGTTAATATACATAAAGCAATCAACACATCTATTGCTGTACTCGAAAAAGCTGCCGGCGGTGATTTGACAGGAACTGTAAAGATGAAAAGAAAAGATGAATTCGGGGTTCTGGGAACAAGCATTAACAGTATGATTTCAAATATGAAAGTGCTTTTAGAAAAGGTAGACCAGGTCAGTTCGCTTGTACAGTCTTCATCAGATAATGTAACGCAGACCTCTGAACTGCTTGTTTCTTCTTCTGATGAAATATGCAATGCCATTTCTGAAATTGAATCTGGTACTTCATCACAGGCAATTGAGGCGGAAAGATGCCTTGAACAGATGGCAGACCTTTCTGATAAAATTAACATTTTAACTACAAATACAAGCGCAATCGAAGCTATTTCCCATGATACAAAGGTGTATGCCGGACAGGGAATTGATATTATTGATAAGTTAAATAAACGTTCAAAAGATACACAGGAAGTTACCGAAGCTGTTATTGATGGTATAAGCAAGTTAAATGAAGAAACCAATACTATTGAAAATATTGTTGAAGTAATAAGCTCTATTTCCGACCAGACCAGCCTGTTAAGCCTGAATGCTTCTATTGAAGCCGCAAGGGC